>JAGKWY010000043.1 GCA_021151625.1 Gammaproteobacteria bacterium
CCGGATAGCTATGAGTAAGATTCTGATTGTTGAAGACGAAACCATCATCCGCAATGCCCTGCGCAAATTGCTGGAGCGCAACCAGTACGAGGTCAGCGAGGCCCCGTCGGTAAAAGAAGCCACGTCCAAATTCCAGTTGAAGGATTTTGACCTGATCATCAGCGACCTGCGTCTGCCCGGCGCCCCTGGCACTGATCTGATTAAACTTGCCGGTGACACCCCGGTACTGATCATGACCAGCTACGCCAGCCTGCGCTCGGCAGTCGACTCCATGCGCATGGGTGCCGTGGATTATATCGCCAAACCCTTTGACCACGATGAGATGGTCAATGCCGTCAAGCGCGTTATTGGCAAGGCCAAAGCAGCGAACAAAGCTGCACCAGCAAGCCAAGCGGCCAGCAGTGCTATCGCCGGTATGATTGGCGCCAGCGACGTAATGCAAGACCTCTACAATCGTATCCACAAGGTTGCCCCGACCAATGCCACAGTCCTGGTTCACGGTGAAACAGGTACCGGTAAAGAGTTGGTAGCCCGCGCCCTCCATGAGGAGAGCAACCGCAACAATCACCTGATGATTTCGGTGAACTGCGCCGCCATTCCCGATACCCTGATCGAATCCGAACTGTTCGGCTATGAGAAAGGCGCTTTCACCGGTGCATCCAACAACCGTGAAGGCCTGGTAGCAGCAGCTGATGGCGGCACCCTGTTCCTCGACGAAATTGGTGAATTACCACTGGAAGCCCAAGCCCGCCTGTTGCGGGTACTGCAAGAAGGTGAGGTTCGCCCGCTTGGATCGGTTGAATCGCGCAAAGTAGATGTGCGTCTTGTCGCTGCAACCCACCGCGACCTGCGCAAACTATCCAAAGAAGGCAAATTCCGTGAAGACCTTTACTTCCGTATCAACGTAGTTCAGTTGGAATTGCCACCATTGCGTGAACGCGGACGCGACATCATCAATATCGCCGAGTCCCTGCTGCAGCGCTACTGTGGCCAGTTTGGCAAACCACAACTCAAGCTATCTTCTGCTGCCATGGATGCCATCATGAGCTATAACTGGCCAGGAAACGTGCGCGAGCTGGAAAACGCCATGCAACGCGCAGTGATTTTGTGTGAAGACAGCACCGAAATTGGCGACCACCTGCTCTCCATCGATATGGATAGCCGCGATATGGATGACAATACCGGTAGCTCCCTGATTGAAGCGCCACGCCTTGCCGGTCGCAGTAGCAGCCGCCAGGACGCCAGCGAAGACCTGTCTCTGGAAGACTACTTCCAGCGTTTCGTACTGGAACACCAGGACACCATGAGCGAAACCGAGCTGGCACGCAAGCTGGGAGTTAGCCGCAAATGCTTATGGGAGCGGCGTCAGCGCCTTGGCATTCCGCGTACCAAGACCTCTGCAGCAGCTTCAACCGCCAAATAAGCTATCCAGCTATTTGCCATCAAAAAAATCCCCGTTATGCCGAAAGCAGCGGGGATTTTTGTTTGCAGTGACACATTTGCAAATAAATACGCCACAAATGATTGATTTGACGCCAAACCGTTACCCCGAACCACGCGAGTGTTACCGTAAAAAAACTGTTACTTGTGCTACCCACACGTAACAAACTTGATACCAATCTGTAACCCTTCGAAATAACAAAAAGAAATAACAGTCTCACCAAAAACACTAAGCAATTGTTTTTATTATGTATTTTAAAATTGGCACAACACCTGCTCTATGTCGGCCATAACAAAAACAAACAATAAGAATTAACTCACAAAATCTAATAACAACAACAAATAATAAAAAACGTAACAAGCTAAAAAATAACAACAATAGACAATAAGAAACTGAAACAAACGAATAACAACAAGAAACAATAAGAAACTGAAAAAACAGAACATAACAACAAGAAATAATAACAACAGAATGTAAATAACAATAACGAAAACAATAACTTAGATTGACCACGCTAGAAGACAAGAGCAATAAGACAGTAAAATAAAGCGGACTACTGACTAGGCACAGGATGGGATAGCACGCGAGATTGGATGTTTGCCACGGAGGCAACCCATTGAGATGCCAGATGCAGCACTTCGGTGCTACCCTCCAGCGGGAAAGCGTGAGCTTTCCCGTTTTGCTTTCTCCCTCTCAGGATTCAAATCTGGAGCAGATACTGCAAAGCCTGTAACCAAGACCTCGTTACCGATAAGAAAGTTCAAACTTCCACCTAACCTGTTAGCTCCGGCTTGTCGTAAAAAACCCTGATCATCTGCTAAACTCGCGGTTTCCTTGCAACTGACTGCTTAAACACCTGCGAGACACCATGCTCAAACGCTTGCTTAACCTCTTTACCTCGAAGGATTCCAGCAAAGTATCCGGCCATACCACCCGCGACGGTGCTATTTCAATTCCGCGCGACCAGCACAATATTTCTCGCAAAAATATCAGTCAGGCAGCCATCAAGATCATCAAACAACTGGAAGACGCGGGCTACTCCGCCTATCTAGTCGGTGGTGGTGTGCGCGATTTGCTCCTCGGTAATCACCCCAAGGATTTTGATGTCGCCACCAACGCCAAGCCAGAAGAAGTTAAACGCCTGTTTCGCAGTGCGCGCATTGTTGGCCGCCGCTTCCAGATAGTTCACGTCCGCATGGGACGTGAAGTGATTGAGGTTACGACCTTCCGCGGCCACCACGACGACAGTTCCCAGCATTCCGCGCGCAGTGAGGATGGCATGTTATTGCGCGATAACGTCTACGGCACTCTGGAAACCGATGCCATGCGCCGCGACTTTACCGTCAATGCGCTCTATTACACATTGAAAGACTTTTCGGTTATCGATTATTGCAAAGGTGTTGAAGACCTCAAAAACCGCACCCTGCGGATGATTGGCGACCCGGCCACCCGCTACAAAGAAGACCCGGTGCGCATACTGCGCGCCCTGCGTTTTGCCGCCAAGCTGGGCTTTAGCATAGAGCCAAAAACTGCCAAACCCATTCGCGAGCTAGGCAACCTGTTACTGAATGTGTCTGATGCGCGCCTGTTTGAAGAGGTGCTCAAACTCTTTCTCGGGGGCTCGGCAACCGCAACCTTTAGCCTGCTGCGCGAATATGATCTCCTCTTACACCTGTTCCCTGGTACAGACATCGCACTCAAAGCCAACGACGAGATAGGCGCAAACCTGATCGAGCAGTGCATGATTAATACCGACAAACGCATCCGTGCTGACAAAACGGTAACTCCCGCGTTTATCTATGCCGCCCTGCTCTGGCCCGCCGTGCAACAGCAATTCAAATTGCTATCCGGGCAGATGACACCCGCGCAAGCCTGGGCACAGGCCGGCACCAATGCGATAAACCAACAATTGACCCGCACTGCGGTCCCCAAGCGCTTCCTAATCCCGATGCGCGAGATTTGGGACTTGCAGCAGCGTCTGCCCAATCGCCTGGGCATGCGCGCCCTCCGCACCCTGGATCACCCGCGCTTTCGTGCGGCTTATGACTTCCTGCTGATGCGTGAAGCCGCCGGCGAAAACCTGGATGGATTGGGAGTATGGTGGACCAATTACCAAACTGCTGGCGATGAAGAGCGCGAGCAAATGGTAAAAGACTTGGCTCGTCAGGGTACTAAAAGCGGAGGCAACAAACCGCGCCGCCGCCGCGGACCGCGCAAGCCCAAAACCGATACCGCCAGCAGCGGGAACGAATAACCGATGGTGTTGGCCTATATAGGTCTGGGCAGCAACCTGGAAAACCCACTGGATCAGGTCGAGCGCGCCTTTCAGGAACTGGGCTCATTGGCAGATACAAGCCTGCTCGCTCGCTCGGCACTCTACCAAAGTCGCGCCATAGGCCCGGAACAGCCTGACTACATCAATGCGGTGGCACAGCTGGAGACCAGCCTTGCGCCATTGGATTTACTGGATGCTCTACAATCCATAGAGCAAGCGCACCGACGCGTACGACTGCAACATTGGGGGCCGCGCACCCTGGATCTGGACCTGTTACTTTATGGCAACGACACCATCCAGCACCCGCGTCTGAATGTGCCCCACCCTTACCTGACCCAGCGCAGCTTTGTGCTCTACCCGCTGGCGGATATAGACCCGAACTTACAACTACCGAGTAGCCAGTCCCTGCAAACCCTGCTTAGCCAGTGCCCCTTCGACGGCCTGGTACGTTTGCCGGATACTCGCTAATCGGCGCAAGGAGTTATTGTGGACGCTGTCTTTGAAGAACTCGGCCTGGACCTCACCAATACCAAACTACCACGCTATATCGCCGTGGAAGGTTGTATCGGCGTAGGCAAAACCACCCTCGCGCGCAATATTGCCCGCCTGTTTAATTACGATATGCTACTGGAGCAACCGGAAGAAAATCCCTTTCTGGAACGCTTTTATCGCGATCCCAAATCCACTGCATTACCCACGCAACTATTCTTTTTGTTCCAGCGCGCCAATCAATTACAAAACCTGAAGCAAGACGATATTTTCGAGCCAGTACGCGTGGCTGATTTTTTAATTGAAAAAGACCAGCTCTTTGCGCGCGTAACACTGGATGATGATGAATTGAATATTTATCGCCAGGTGTACGACAAGCTGGTAATTAATTCCCCCAAACCGGATTTGGTGATTTATTTACAAGCACCACTCGACGTTTTGCTCGATCGCATTCGTCAGCGCGGTATCAGCGCCGAGCAACATATAGGCGCTGATTATCTGAAAGCGCTCAACGACGCCTATACTGAATTTTTCCATTTTTACGATGGCGCACCACTGTTAATTGTCAACGCCAAGGATTTAAACCTGGCAAAGAATCGCGACCACTTTAAACAGTTGGTGGAATATATCCTCACCATCAAAAGCGGTCGCCACTATTACAACCCAGTGCCTGCACTCTAATTGTTTTTCTCACAGAGAGAACTGCCATGCCTTACGGAACCATCAATAGCACTTCCACTGCCGATACCGCGCTCACCAAAAGTGTCACTATTAACACGCTCAACAAATTAAAAGCGAACGACGAAAAATTTGTCGTGATTTCACTGTACGACGCACACATGGCGGCCATGGCGCAGCGCTGTGGTGTAGAAGTGGTATTGATTGGCGATTCACTCGGCATGACCGTATTGGGTTATGACAGCACCATTCCCGTTACCATGGAGCAAATGATTTATCACGTGGAAGCGGTGGCACGCGGCAATAAAAAATCCTTAATCATTGGCGACCTGCCCTTTATGACCTATGCCACGCCGGAGGATGCCATGCGCAATTGCATGCGCATCATGCAAGCCGGTGCGCAGATGGTAAAACTTGAAGGCGGCGCCTGGCTCGCCGACACAGTGCGCATGCTCGCCGAGCGCGGTGTACCTGTGTGCGCACACCTGGGATTAACACCGCAATCAGTGAATAAATTTGGCGGCTTCCGCGTGCAGGGGCGCGATCAGGAAGGTGCTGAAAAAATTCTCGCCGATGCCAAATTACTCGCCGATGCTGGGGCCGACTTATTGGTATTGGAATGCGTTCCCGCGTCACTGGCAGCACAGATTACCCGCGAGATTGCAATTCCCACCATCGGCATAGGCGCAGGCCGCGATGTAGATGCGCAGGTATTGGTGATTAACGATATTCTCGGCCTGACTGAACAACCACCCAAATTTTCCAAGAATTTTTTGTTAGAGGCGAATGATATTCCCGGAGCCATGCAAAAATATGTAGCCGATGTAAAATCCGGCGCATTTCCCGGTGACGATAATATTTTTAATTAATCCCATCACCGCCCTCATCAAAAACTCACTGCTAAAAACTCCACCGACAAGCCGCCGCAATGAATTGCAGCGGCTTTTTTATGTCCGCGCCTATCCTGAAATACAGCACTGATTGGTTTCCTTGCTACACTGATTGGTTATCGGCAGTTAACTTAAACATGGCCACGTATCTTTTGTTACCCGCTTATTTTTATAAGGCCAGCGATTTCAGGAAACTATTATGCTTAAAAAACTCTTCATGCTTAACAAAAGCCTCATACCAAACAGAACCCTGCTAGCACTTACCTTAAGCCTATTCACTGCAACCACCCAAATTGCAATGGCTACTTCAGTCGTTGAAAAAACTGCAGCGACGCCAGTAGCAGCAAGCGCTCAAACCAATTGGGATGTGTATTACGCAAACTCAAAATCCCTGCACGAACAAGATGAAGCGGCAATTGTCGCCGAATTAAAAAAGCTCAACAAAAAAACAGCAGACTTACCGGCTCCTACCAAAGAATTTGGTTTTGAAATTAATCAGCCAGCGGAATGGTTTACCAGCGACGAAGGCAAGCGCGTGATGGATATTATCCTTTCCTTCCAAACTCCATCGGGTGGCTGGTCCAAACGCACCGATATGGCCAAAGCAGTGCGTCAGCCGGGACAAGCTTTTGGCACAGAAGAGGATTACATTCCCACCTTCGATAACGGCGCAACCAGCACGCAATTGTTGTTGCTCGCCAAGGCTCATCAGGCCACTGGCGATAAACGCTACACTGAAGCCTTTGCGCGCGGACTGACATTAATTTTAAGCGCGCAATATCCCAACGGTGGCTGGCCACAAAGTTTTCCACTGCGCGGCGGCTATCACGATCACATCACTTACAACGATGCGTTAATGCGCGATTTAATGCTGGTACTACACCATGTCGCCCAGGCAAAAAAAGAATTCGCGTTTGTATCAAAAGCCCAGCAACAAGCTGCGCAAGACAGCCTCACGCGCGCACTGGATTGCGTCATAAAAACCCAGGTAGTGGTAAATGGAAAATTAACGGTGTGGGGCGCGCAGCACGATGCCAAAACCCTGCAGCCAGCCAAGGCGCGCGCTTATGAAATGATTTCACTCACCAGTTCCGAAAGTGTGTGGATGCTGGATTTTTTAATGGACCTGGATAACCCCAGCCCGACAATTGTTCAATCGGTACACGCCGCCGCCAGCTGGTACGAGCAGAGTAAAATAACCGGCAAGACCTGGGTACGCGGTGCAGCGAGTTTAAGCGATGATAAAAATGCCCCACCGCTCTGGTCGCGCTTTTATGAAATTGGCAGCAACAAACCAATTTTTGGCGATCGCGATGATTCCATTCACTATGTGGTAGGTGAAGTTTCAGAAGAGCGGCGCCTGGGTTACGCCTGGTACACCACAGCGCCAAATAAAGTACTGGAGAAATATGCGCTCTGGGCCAAAGCGCATCCGTTAAAATAATTTTGTGTTGAAGTACATCAGCATTAGCTTGCGACGGGCAAGATTATTGCCCGTCGCTCGACCAGACTTTCATACTCTGCACCGCCAGTAATTTGCACTCGCCTTTTAGTTCAACATAGGTACGCATTACCTGATAGCGCGAAGTGCGAAAGGTTTTTCCGTCCGAATTCCATTTCTCTACGCTTACCAACCCTTCCACCACCGCCGTATTTTGCAGTTTGCGCACACTCAAATCGTGGGAGCGGCGCGCCTTGGGTTGCTCTTCCGGTTTTTGTACCCGCGCTATTAACGCTGGCTTTGTTTCTTTCAAACTTGCCAGGTTGTGTACCCAATAGAATTCCGCAGCGAGCAATTGCTCCAGGAATTTTACATCACCTTTTTGCATTGCCGTTTCATACTGCTGATCCAGTGCGATCAGGTTTTTATCGCTCAAACAGGAATCAGCGTAGGCAGGCATAAACGCACAAGATAATAAGGTCATAACAGCCAATTTTTTCATCATTAACTACCATCAAAAATAATCGCAAAAAATACTACCGGAATTTTTAGCATAAAAAAAAGCCGACACCAAAACGATGCCGGCCAAGACCATACTAGATTACAAATAAAGGGGAGTTCCAAACTGGGCTAAGAGAAAAAACCCAACGGTAGTTTCAGTATTGTTCAGTTTTCAATCATTGCCAGTTTTCATATGATAATTTTTAAATTATTTGGCGATAACTGCATTCGCCTGATTAGAAATGGCTATATCAACTACAAAGAAGCACGCCCCATCAACACCATTGCCTCATTAATCAGCTGATCAAGGCGCGCGGCCGTGGTAGAGCGCAAGGCAAATTCATCGATCAATTTCAGCAAGCGGCCCAACTTTGGCCGCGCTGCGCGAAACTCTTCTGTGACAGGCTCGTACACCAAATCGTGATCTTGCACACTTAATTTACCCAACTCGGAAAGCTCGGAGTGCAAAGCACTGATGAGATCATAAAAAAAATCTTTGCGATCCAGGCTATTGGCCTCCCAATACGCCTGATCCAAGCCTGCTTGCAATCCTTCCAAAACACGAATTGCATTGGAGATATTGTTACATGCCATACCAAACACCTTTTGCTCATGCACCTTAATCGTTTGAGTATAGGAGACTTTAACGCCGCTGCTGGCCGCTCTGTTACACTGCAGGCGACCTGACTCGCACTTTCATTAAATGATCTCTATCGAACAACTCTGGCTGTTTATCACCCTCACCTTTATCGTCTCGGCTAGCCCGGGGCCGGTGATGCTGTCATGCATGGCGGATGCAGGTCGCTTTGGTTTTGCCAAATCCATCTTCACCATGCTCGGCGCCAGCGCTGGCAATCTGGTGTTAATGCTCTTATCCGCCATAGGGCTGGGGTTGCTGGTCGAGCAATCGGAATGGGTGTTTAACCTGATCAAATGGGTAGGTGCCGCTTATCTGGTTTATCTCGGCATAGAACAGATCCTCGCCAAGCCCCACAACTTGCAAAAGGATGTGCCCGCGGTGCGCAGTAGCCACCTGTTCTGGAAGTCGCTGCTGGTGGCGATAACCAACCCCAAGGGGTTAATTTACTTCGGAGCTCTCTTCCCCCAATTTATCGATATTCACCAGCCAATGCCCGCGCAGTTCACCCTGCTAACGGTCATCTTCCTGATTACCGATTTGCTCTGGATGGCAATTTACGCCCTGGGCGGCAGTGCAATTATGCGCTGGCTCAAATCCCCGCAGCACCAGCGCTGGTTTAACCGTATTTCCGGAGGCGCACTAATTGCTGCTGGCATCGCCCTGGCACTTACCCAGCTTTGATCTAAACGATCAACCGCATCTGCAAAATTTTGATATAAGCAAAGAAAAAACAATTCTTTTTCAAGCCCCGCAAAAATCCCTAAGCTGCGTTCATCAACTTGTGGAGGCAGCAACATGTCCAGCGTCAATTCTTTTATCCCTCAATCATTGCGCAACCAGCCGGTATTATTTGTGCCCGGTTTGCGCAATAGCGATGAACAGCATTGGCAGAGCCGCTGGGAGGAAAAACTCCCCAATAGCAAACGCATTGAACTCGCCGAATGGGACACGCCCGACTTGGAAAAATGGAAACAGGGGATTCGCGCGCAACTGCAAAATATCGACCAGCCAGTAGTTATTATTGCCCACAGTTTTGGCACTCTGGCGAGCGCGAGTATTGCGCAGGAATTCCCGGAAAAAATTGCCGCCTTATTTTTAGTGGCGCCGGCCGACCCGGATAAATTTCAGATAGCGGCCCAGTTGCCGCAACAACCATTACCAGTGCCGGCGCAAATTATTGCCAGCAGCAATGACCCATGGTTGACCGAAGCCAAGGCGGCTTATTGGGCCTTGCTATGGGGTACAGATTATTTGCGCTTTAAAAATGTGGGCCATATCAATAGCGCATCCAATTTAGGCGACTGGCCGGAAGGTATTGCCCAGTTACAGCGCTTATTGCGCAAGGCACAAACCAGTCGTCATTGGTTTGTGTCTGTCACACACAAAGTCGAAGCTGCTTAATTACACACGCAACCAACAATTCATCATCTACCAATGAAAATGAATCAAGTTACAAATCGAACCGAGTCACAAATCGCGCGCAATATTTTGCGCGCGTAAAGTGAATCCAGTAAATTGCGCGGCGAGCCAAACGAGAATTATTTCGCTTGCTTGCCAACACTAATAATAATTACCTGATTACCATCGCATCCTCATTGTTGCTTTTCGTTTTACCAATCACGTTTTATGCGCCTTGATGCGCGCAAGATTCCTGACAAACAACAATACAATTCCTGACAGTTAACAGCGGTATCATTAACCCGGATGCGGTAAGACTCAGGTCTACTGGAAATCCCTTCTATGAACAACACACCAGCATCGGCACCAACGACATCGGTACAGAACACATTCGACACCAGCTTGTTTGCCAAAACAACACACAACCCCTCTTTTGCCAGCCTTACCAAACAATTTAGCGAGATAAACGGTTTGCGCGATTACTGCATCCCGGTTAACCCTTATTTTCCGCCACAAGAAGTGATGGATAAATTGCAGGAGCGTATTGCCTTTGCGTTGAAATACTACCCAGGCTCCAACGAAAGTATCGCCGAAAATATTGCGCAGTTTTCCGGTATCGATAACCCCAAAACAATTATTGCAGGCAACGGCTCTACCGAAATTATTTCCTGGTTAAATTCGCTATTTATTCAAGACAGCTTATTTGTACCTGTGCCTTCCTTTGGCCGCTGGATTGAAGAGCCGCAAGGCCTGGGCATTGAATTGCACACCTATCGCTATGAGGATGCACAGAATCAATACGCCTCGCCTGAAACCTTAGTTGCCGAGGTTAAAAAATCCGGCGCACGCAACCTGGTGATTTGCAACCCCAACAATCCCACCGGTTCTATTTTGTCGCGCGCGCAAATTTTGCAAGTCATTGAAGCCTTGCCAGAACTGGATAATATTATTATCGATGAATCTTTTATCGACTTTTCCGGCGAAGAACCGCCCAGCATCAAAAATGATGTGGCTAATTATCACAATGCCTGGGTGTTAAAAAGCCTGGGGAAAAATGTTGGCCTGCATGGATTGCGCATGGGTTTTGCGATCAGCAACGAAACCAACATTGCCAAAATGCGCAAGCACCTGCCCTATTGGAATGTAAACGGCATTACCGAAATGCTGTTGCACTTAATTAAAGACGAGCATCAGGCGTATCACGACAGCCGTTTGAAAACCATTGCCGATGCAATTTATTTATCCGAGCGCTTTGAAGAACTGCCGGAGTTTACTGTTTACCCAACTCACTCCAATTTTATCTTCGTTAAATTGCACGATGAGATTAATGGCACCGAATTGCGCGACCGCATGTTGCAAGACCACGGTTGTTTTATTCGCAACTGCGGCAACAAACTGGGTTCCAGCGAACAGTATTTCCGTATCGCCGCGCGCCCGGCGGAGGATGTGAATCACTTGGTGGCGGCGTTTAAACAAGAGCTGTCCATCCTGCGCAATATCAACAACAGCCAAACACAATCAGAGATTGTGTAACACTCACGCCCCCATAGAGCGTCACCATCAAAAGGGGGCGCTCGCCGCCCCTACAGAGTTATGCACAACTTGTCTCTCGGAGTTATTGGGGTTATAGTGAGCTATCAACGTCAGGTATAGGTTAGGGCCAACACTAACAAGGAAGACCTCACGAAATAGCGGGGATGCATAAGGTGAAATCATTAGATCTAATCAAATTGCTAGAAAACGACGGCTGGGTGATTGTGCGAATTAATGGCAGTCACCACATCATGAAACATCCGACTAAAGCCGGAACCCTATCAGTACCGCATCCCAAAAAAGAGTTAGGCATAGGTATCGTCCGACAGATAAAGAAGGACGCAGGCCTCCTCTGAGGTCAACACTGTTTGTTATAGATTGTTTATTGTAGACATAGCTAATTTCACCAGACTAAAAGGGGCAGGTGAACCATGTATTATCCAATCGCAATTGAACCGGGAGATAGTCAACATGCATTTGGCGTTGTAGTGCCAGATATTCCAGGCTGTTTCTCTGCAGGCGATACATTCGAAGATGCCCTGATTAATGCGAAAGAGGCAATCGAAGGTCATTTAGAAATTTTATGTGAAGATGGATTGGATATTCCGCAAGCACGCGATGCACAAACACATATTGCTAATCCAGAATATGCAGGCTGGGTGTGGGCTCTGGTAGAAGTAGATATCACTCCATTTTTGGGCAATAGCCAAAAGGTAAATGTAACTTTGCCTGAGGTATTAATTAAACGTATTGATGACACAGTTGCGCGTCAGCCAATTTATAAAAGCAGGTCGGGTTTTTTAGCACAAGCAGCAATACATGAGTTATCTCGTACCGCAGGCCAATAACTGCGATTCATGTATTAATATTAAAACAAATGGAGGCGTCTTAGCGCCTCCAAAGTGAACACCACAAAAAAGGATCTAGGAAACACTGGTGCGAATCAAATGATCGAATGCACCGAGTGACGCCGTAGCCCCTGCTCCCATCGCAATAATAATTTGCTTGTAGGGCACATTGGTACAATCGCCTGCGGCAAATACACCCGGCACTGAAGTTTCACCGCGAGAATTAACTTCAATTTCACCGCGATTGGTGAGTTGCACTGTGCCTTTGAGGAAATCGGTATTGGGCAGCAAACCGATTTGCACAAAAATGCCTTCCAATTCTACTGTTGCAATTTCGTCGGTATTGCGGCTTTTGTATTTCAATGCCGTTACTTTTTGGCCATCGCCAATTACTTCCGACGTCAGGGCTTCGGTAATTACGGTAACGTTGGACAAGCTGAATAATTTGCGCTGCAACACGGCATCCGCACGTAATTTGGAATCGAATTCGATCAGGGTTACTTGCGCAACGATACCGGCCAAATCAATCGCCGCTTCCACGCCTGAATTACCACCACCAATTACTGCTACACGTTTTCCTTTAAATAAAGGGCCATCGCAGTGTGGGCAGTAGGCCACACCTTTACCGCGATATTCCTTTTCACCGGGCACATTCATCTCGCGCCAACGGGCACCAGTGGCGAGAATTACGCTTTTACTTTTCAGACTGGCACCGCTCGCCAGTTTTACTTCCACCAGATCACCGGGATTTTCACCAGGAATAAGGTCACTGGCTTTTTGCAGGTTCATTACATCTACATCGTATTCTTTAACGTGTTGCTCCAATGCCATGGCAAGCTTGGGGCCTTCGGTTGCCTTTACCGAAATAAAATTTTCGATACCGACAGTATCCAACACCTGGCCACCAAAACGTTCAGCAACGACACCTGTGCGGATACCTTTGCGCGCCGAATAAATCGCTGCCGCTGCACCAGCGGGGCCACCACCAATTACCAATACATCAAACGGATCTTTTTCGCTGAGGGATTTTGCATCGCGCTCAGCGGCACCCGTATCAATTTTGGCGATAATTTCTTCCAGCGTCATACGCCCTTGACCGAAATGCTCACCATTTAAATAAATACTGGGCACAGCCATCACCTGGCGTTTATCCACTTCGCTTTGAAAGAGTGCGCCGTCAATCATGGTGGCGGAAAAATTCGGATTAAGTGCTGCCAACAAATTTACGGCTTGCACTACATCCGGACAGTTATGGCAGGAGAGCGAGACAAATACTTCAAAATGAAATTTGCCGTCAAGCGCCTTAATTTGCTCAATAGTGTTTGCATCCACTTTGGCGGGATGACCACCGGTGTGCAGCAGTGCTAACACCAGCGAGGTAAATTCATGGCCCATGGGAATTCCCGCAAACTCAATCCGCGCTGGCTCACCTTGAGCCGCAACAGAAAATGACGGGCGATAATTCGCATTGCCTTGTTCACTGAGGCTGACTTTGTCAGACAGTGTAGAAATTTCTTGCAGCAGATTTTTTAATTCCTGCGCTTTTGCACTCTCATCCAGACTCGCTACCAGTTGGATGGGGCGTTGCAGTTTTTCCAAATAGGCTTTGAGTTGGCCTTTAATCGCAGCATCTAACATGGTGTTCTCCATAAGATTTAAATCTCCCCTAACCCCTCTTTGGTAAAGAGGGGGAATTAATCTCCTCCCTTTGAAACGGGACGCTTAGCTAAGGGAGGCCGGGAGGGATTTACTAACGGTTGCTTGGGCGTTTTAAAAATCGATTAGATTTTTCCTACCAAGTCCAATGAAGGCGCCAGCGTTGCTTCACCTTCTTTCCACTTAGCCGGGCATACCTCACCCGGGTGATTAGCTACGTATTGCGCCGCTTTTACTTTGCGCAAGAGTTCAGATGCATCACGGCCGATACCGCCCGCGTTTACTTCAATAATTTGAATTTTGCCTTGCGGATCAATCACAAAAGTACCGCGCTCAGCCAGACCTTCCGATTCAATCATCACCCCGAAATTGCGCGTGATAGTGCCAGTTGGATCGCCAATCATCGGGTACTGGATCTTGCCGATGGTTTCGGAGCTGTCGTGCCAGGCTTTGTGGGTGAAGTGGGTGTCGGTGGAGACCGAGTAAATCTCTACGCCCAACTTTTGGAACTCGGCGTAGTTGTCCGCCAGATCGCCCAGCTCGGTGGGGCAAACAAAGGTAAAGTCAGCCGGGTAGAAGAAAACAACGGACCATTTACCTTTCAAGTCGGCATCGCTCACAGGAACGAATTTGCCTTGATGGTAAGCCTGGGCGCTGAAAGGTTTGATTTCCGAGTTGATAGTAGCCATGTGTGGACTCCGGTTGTTTGAGGGTTGGGATCTGTGTTTCGTTGGGCACAGATTAGGGAGTCGGGCGCCATGGGGCTAATTGAATGTGGCCATGCAGTCCATTTGAAAAATCTATCAATATTGTATTATTGATTTTTAATAGCTATTTTTAGGCAACAAAAAAGCCGCAGCCTCCATCCGGGAGACTGCGGCTTTCGATGAGAGCGTTTAGTGAGCTAGCCTATACAGCAGAATCCTGTTTAAACGCTTCTACCGTGACGATCGATAATCAGACCACCAGCAAGGTGTTTGTCAACAATCATCCCACCAGCAACATGTCGGTCGATAATCAGACCACCACTTAACAACTTGATACCGCCGCGCTCCAGTACTGGCGACTTTTCAATCACCAAACCACCACTCAGCAACTTGATACCACCGCGCTCAAGCACCGGGGACTTCTCAAGAATCACACCACCACTCAACAGCTTGATACCACCGCGTTCCAGTACCGGGGATTTCTCAAGAATTACACCACCGGCATCTTGTGTAGCAGAGGTCTTCTCGATGATTAAGCCACCCGCCAATTGATTTTGAACAATAATCCCTTTTTCCAAAACTACACCGCCGTTATCGACCTGATTTTCCAGAATCACTGAACCATTAGGTGATTGATCAAAGGGTGGAGTCGCTTGTTTTTCGATAACCAGGCCGCCAGCAGCAGCAAATTGGGTAGCCAACAACAACGCAGAAAACAGAGCAGATTTAGAGTTAAACATGATTGCATCCTCGCAAAAAATTTCACAGTTTATTTGCCGTTACGGCAAACCAGTTTGAGTTTCCTTTCGGAAGTTAATGAACAGGCTTTCCTTACCATTCGCGACTCCATGTCGTTTGTTCATGTGGCCATCATAGGGAATATATTTGTCAGCAATATGCCGGGGAAAAAGAGATTTGTGGCAATTGTGTCAGGCGCGAGAAAAGGAGAAGATTGGCAAACCGTCGGGTAACGGAATGTAATTCAGATTGGTACGAAAGGTTGCTATGGTCTTTACTTGGCTTTTCTGCGCTTCGGCTCATAATGCAAACCGTTAAGCAAGGTACACCTCGTAGGTTGGCGGTGAGCTTGCGAACCCCAACAGGTGGTCAGACAGGGACGCCCAAAGCGGACAGTCAGCAAAATGAGCGCGGCAACTAATTGAGATAGTTTGTACCACATAACTCCACAATTAATTCGGAATTACAGTTAAGCCGTTGATTTAATACCATCTAAAACCAATGCAAGCTCAGCCATTTTTTTGGGGTTATACAGCAGCACTCCTAAATAGTTGGAATAACCTTCTGCGGGTTATATAGTTGGTGGAATTTAATAAACTGTTATGAAAATCAGATAGGGAGAGGTTAGTGTTAATTCAAGAGCATGATAAAGAGAGCGGAATAGAGAACTGCTCATTCTGTAGTGAGGCGGATCCATCTGCAATGTGGATGGGATCAAAACCTATATTTGTATGTAGAAAGTGCGCTACTCATCATTTGCCACAACTAATTGCTGATGCCATCGTTGGTGGAACATCTGACTACCACTTTAAAAACAAAGAAACAACACCATCAGAAATAATGCAGGAGAAAGAAATTTTAAAGAGATTTTATAGTGCGTTTAGTGGTGCATTAATTCGCAAAAACAGAATTTAATACCTGGTCTAATTGGTTTAAATTTCATAACAAATCGTTGTAGGTCGCACGCTGCGCGTGCTGGACGCTTTGTAAATTGAGGCTTTGCGCTTGACTGCGCCAATGCTCGCGCAAAACCTCAATTTACAAAGCGCCCCTAAACTAAGCGTTAGGCATACAAGTAAGAAAAATACTCTATGTTAATGAAAATTTGGAAAGACCCAGTTTGGAGCAAGATAATTGCAACTGCGATTCTTGTATTATTTGGTGGAATAGGAACTTATTTTCTGGGTGCTTGGCCGGACTTATTGAAAGATTTAATTAAATTAGTTGAATTTTTAAACTCAACTAATCCGGTTAAAAATTGGGTAATCGGTCTTGCTTTAATTCCTTGGCTGCTAATAGGGTTTATTATTCTTGCGCTTATCGTTGAAAGTTTTAAAAAGAAGGAGCCTAGTTTAAATTGGCACTCATATACATCAGATACGTTTTTTGGTCTTAAGTGGCAATGGTCTTACTCTAGCAACAATATCACCGATATATATTCATTTTGCCCTCGGTGCCAGTACCAAATATTCGCTAAAAATGTAAGTGGCTATATTGCAATTCCACATTATCAATATGCATGTGATGATTGTGGTTACTGTGCTCAAAATAATGACGTAGAACCACACGAATTGGAGCATAGAGTTAAATTGAAAATCCAAAAGAATATACGCACCGAAGAATGGCTCAAGCAAAAAAATGCCTAACAAGCGACTGCGAAAAAAATCGGCTGATTCGGCATCAAAACAATCCCCTTTTGTGCTGATCATCCTGCCATCAAGATCCGCTTTTGACCGACAGAAGCCCTCTATCTTTTCTCGAAATATAAATCACTATGCTTTACCAAAAAAATCCTTAACAGAGCCAACTAATTGAAACTCAGTAAACGACTACAACAAATCGAATCCATGGTGACTGCGCAATACGATCATATCTGGGATTGTTGTTGTGACCATGGTTTTTTGGGGGCGGAGCTGGTGGCCAGAAAGGCAGCGCCGTTTGTTCATTTTGTGGATCTTGTGCCTGAGCTTATGGATCAGCTGGAAAATAAACTGGAGCGTTATTTTCCGATTAATGCAGAGTCAACTTTCTACTCTCTTTCCTATTCGCAATGGCAAGTGCATTGCATGGATTTATGTCAGTTGCAATTGCAGGAATTGAAGGGAAAGCATTTAGTCATTATTGCGGGTGTGGGCGGTGATTTAATGAGTGCGATGATTAAAGCAATTGTCCAAAACAATGCTGCTGCCGACGTAGATTTTCTCTTGTGCCCTGTGCACCACCAATACACCTTAAGGCAACAATTAATTGCGCTCGATCTTGGTTTGAACGCTGAAACCTTGATGATTGAAAATCGTCGCTATTATGAAATCATCCTGGCATCGCCCCATAAAAATAATGGTGTTTCAACGATAAGTCCCGTCGGCCATTCAATTTGGCAGTGTCACAACCAGGAAGAATTTAATCTTGCATCTGGCTACTTGAGCAAAACGCTCGCACATTACAAGCGAAAGCAACTCAAGCGCGGTGTTGAGGTACAGCCAATAATAGATGCTTATAGTGCGGTGACGCTCCAATATTGTTAACGCCAACTCGCCCCCCTAAACCTCAGGGGAACCAGCTCAAATACCCAGATTAACCGCCCACAAAAAACCTGTTTCTTACCTTAATTGTTCTTAAGCAGGTCTTAAGCTTAAGTTTTTATTCTGCATCCTAAGAAATCCCACCGCTGAGGATGCAGTAATGAAAGAGCTTGCCGGTATATATCCAGAGTCTTCTGCCCAACAGAATGCAACTGAAAAATGGCATATGCCGCGCTTGCCAAAGATTCGCATTCCGCGCTTCGATTTACATACCCCGACCTCAGCGCTGCGCTGGTGAACATTCTGCGGCAGTGGGTTTTGGCGATGACAAAAAAGCCAAAGAAATGTTGCTAAAAGGTTTGAGCTATAATCCTGACGGTATAGATTCCAATTATTTTTACGGCGATTACCTGTTAGATCAAAAGCAATATCCGCAGGCTATAGCAAGCCTGGAAAAAGCCTTGCACGCACCTGCACGCCCTGGCAGCGAATCGGCTGATGCCGGTTGCAAACAGGAAATTCAAACCGCACTGGCAAAAGCGAAACAGCATTTGTAATTTAACGCCGCAATTTATTCGCGCGATATGATAAGAATGCCAGCAGCGCTGTTAACCAGACAACTTCACTGGGGAAGGAAGGCATGCACATACTGCTGGTTGAAGATGACCATCTACTGGCCGACGGTATTGTCAGTGCACTTAAGCGCGCAGGCTTCGCCGTGAGTTGGCTGGATAATGGCAAAGCGGCGACTACTTTTCTCGTTGCCGAACCGCCCGACATTTTATTGCTGGATTTGGGCCTGCCCGATATGGACGGGCTGGAGTTATTGCGCTTGGTGCGCCAGAAAAAATTATCTACCCAGGTATTAATTCTTACCGCGCGCGATAGCACTAACGCCAAGGTCGCAGGGCTGGACGCCGGCGCCGATGATTACCTGACCAAACCCTTTGTGCTGGATGAATTGCTCGCGCGTTTGCGCGTGCTGGAGCGGCGTCTTGGCAATGCCGCCACAGCGATGATTCAGGTTGGCCCATTGAAACTTGATACTGCCCATCACCTCGCCCTGCTAAACGATGAAGCAATGAATTTATCGCGCCGCGAATATATGTTGCTGAAAGCCTTGGTGGAGCATGTGGGAATTATTCAAACCAAAGAAGGGCTGGAAGCAAAGTTATATAGCTGGGGCGATGAGGTGGCGAGTAATGCGATTGAAGTGCACGTGCACAACCTGCGCAAAAAATTGCCCGCGGATTTTATTCGCACTGTGCGCGGTGTTGGTTATATGGTTGCACGCCAATGAAATCGATTCGCGTATTTTTGGTGGTACTCTTGGTGGCGATAATTACCCTTGCCAATTTCACTGCTGCAGTGCGCGGCTACCTGGGCAGTATGGATGAAGCCGAGCGTCTGTTTAACCAACGCTTGCTGCAACAGGTTGACCTGCTCAATTATTTGTTACCCGCGCGCTATGCCGAATATTTGCAGCACTCCACAGCAGAAATTTTTTCCGCCCCGGAAAATACAGAGCCAGGACAGGCACCACAAATTGCCGCTTTACAATTCCAGTGGGTCAGCAATGAGGGCAAATTACTGCTGCGTTCAGCTGCCATGCCCGACGAAATCATTAGCGACCTGCACAGCGGCTATCAATTCGTAAATTTCAATCACTACCGCTGGCATGTGTTAGTTGCACCAGCGGCAGATGATGCCGGCTGGTACTTATTGGCCGAGCGCGACGATCAGCGCTATCGATTGGCTGAGTCAATGACGTTGCAAGCGGTATTGCCCATGGTGGTAGCCATTCCGATTCTCGGCGTAGTTATCTGGTGGGTGCTGGGTATTGGCCTAAAACCCATTACAACCCTGGCAAAAGAATTCCACGCGCGCGAGGCAACAGATTTGCGCCCTATTCAAAAGCAGGATATGCCCAGCGAATTAATCCAGCTGGCGCAATCGGCCAACGAATTGCTGCGCCGCCTTGAAGCATCCTTTATGCGTGAACAGCGCTTCTCCGCTGATGCGGCCCACGAATTGCGCACACCTATAGCAGCACTCAGTATTCACTGTGAAAATCTGTTACAGGATCTGCATCCAGCCCCCGAATCTGCACTCAAGTTGCAACAAGGCATTCAGCGTATGAGTTATTTGGTGGAGCAAATTTTATTGTTAAATAAAACCTCGCCTGACCATTTTATGAGTCAGTTCCAACCCGTGAATCTCACCGCGCTGGTGAAGCAGGCGATAGTCTCTGCCAGCGAAGCACTCAGTGATAAAAATATTCTGCTTGAGTTCGATGGCGATGACTGTCAGGTGAATGGCGACAGTGTCGCACTGGAAACATTGATTAATAATTTGCTGGGCAACGCCATTAAATATTCGCCCGAAAATGGTCAGGTGTTACTGCATACCTGGAAGCGCGGGCAAGAAGTGATACTGGAGATTATCGATAACGGCCCCGGCATTCCCACCGAGCAGCGCGAGCGCGTGTTTGATCGTTTTTATCGCCTGCACGGGGACCGTCATGATTCAGGTACACCCGGTTGTGGACTGGGCTTATCAATAGTGAAACAGGTAGTCGACTTACACCACGCCAATATCAAACTGGGCGAGTCATCCTTTCCCACTGGCCTAAGCGTGCAAGTCACTTTTACCACTCGCAGCAACGCGGAAAAAACAAAATGATACTCAAAAAAATTATCCTGCTATTGCTCTGTATGGCATCCCTGGGGACGCACGCGCAGACACCGGAGTTCACCATTGAAATTCGCGATCATTTATTTTTTCCATCCACGCTGGTGGTACCCGCCAACACCAAAATAAAACTGATTGTTATCAACAAAGATTCAACCCCGGAAGAATTTGAAAGTTACGAATTGAATCGCGAAAAAGTCATTATGGGTGGTGCTAAAGCCGTGATTTTTATCGGCCCCTTAAAACCCGGTGATTACCCATTCTTCGGCGAATTCAATCCCAAAACAGCCCAAGGGCTGATTCGCGCACAACCTTAAAGGCAAGATCATGGTCGATGCAATTTTACTAGTCTTACGCGAAGTGCTGGAGGCGGCACTGATCATTACCATGCTGATGGTCATGAGCCGAAAACTCTCCATTCCGCTCAACTGGGTAGCAGCAGGCCTAACCCTGGGCGCCGTAAGTTCCTGGCTGTTAGCCAGGTACGCCTACCAAATTGCCGATGCATTTTCTGGCACAGGGCAAGAGCTAACCAACGCCTTGCTATATTTACTGGTGGTGCTCTCGTTTATTGTGATTGCAGCGATTATTACTCCTTTATTATTTAACGCTCCAGCCAAAATTCGCTTTTTATCCTCAACTGCAATCGCCAACAATTATCGCAACTTATTGATTAGCAGCGCAGTGCTCGCCGTGGGCTTATCGCTGGCGCGCGAGGTGGCGGAGATCTGGATTTACCTGGGCGGTTTTGTGCAACAGCCGGACAAATTGCAATCGGCATTAATCGGCGGTGCTATTGGAATGGGAATTGGTGTGAGCCTTGGCGCTATTACTTATTATCTACTGGTATTTATCGCGGCGAGAAAATTTCTTTATGCACTATTTATATTTCTGGCACTGCTCTGCGGTGGGCTTTCCATGCAAATCGCCAAACAATTATTGCAAATTGGTGTCTTAAATTCCGCAGCGCCACTCTGGGACAGCTCAACGCTAATCAATGAACACTCCTGGCTGGGCGAGTTACTCTATGCCCTGATCGGCTACGACTCCACACCCAGCACGGCACAGGTTATTTTTTATGGTTTGGCTATAACACCGCTGATAATTGCAGTTATATGGAATTGGCAGCACCGAAATCCGACTGCGTGACAAACACCAACCTGTTTTTAAAACGCCCCCATATTGCGTCAGCCCTGCCTGCAGGGCTGACGCAATAAAACCTGAATCACGGCTGTTTCCGCGGAACAAAATCCAACACGGTGGCGTTAATGCAATAACGCGGTTTTCCATCGGGGCCATCATCAAATACATGGCCTAAATGAATACCAGACACTTTCGCGCGGATCTCAACACGCTGCATGCCGTAGCTGTTATCCGGTTTTTCAATCACTGAGCCATCGACCGGCTTGGTGAATGACAGCCAGCCACTGCCGGAATCAAAACGGTCACGGGTATCGAATAGCGGCGCGCCACTGAGTTTGTCCACAAATACACCATCCGGTGTATGTTTAAAAATTTCGTATTGTTTGCAAAAACGCGCATCGGTACTTTCTTCAAAGGCGACATTATAGGCTTCGCTTTCACCGAGTTTGAATTTACCCAACAGCAAATAAAATTGCCCTGCATTCATATAACCCTGGCGACCAAATACTTCTTTGCCATCTTCCAGCAGAATAATTGTCGGCGTAGCCCAGGTAGGGGTTTTCAAGGTTAATTTATCTAACTGACTGGCAAAACGAAAATGCATGGGAATATCGCCCTGATAACCTTGCGCTACATCGGCTTTAAATTTTTTGCAGTAAGGGCAAAACTCTTCTGCGTCGATCACCAGAATATGTTTGCCTTTCAATAAGGGCGTGTTATCAGCCACTGGCTTCGCCTCCGTAGTATTTTGTTCAAACTTCACGCCGGTAGAATGATCCGGGCAATAGCCGTTGGGATTTTTTGCCAGATAATCCTGATGGTATTTTTCCGCCGGATAAAATTTTTCCAGCGGTTTTATTTTGGTAGTGATCGCCCCATAACCCGCTTTGGTTAATAGCGCCTGATAGGCCGTTAACACCTGTTGTGCCGCATCAGCTTGCGTCAGGTTGCTGGTCAATATCGTTGAGCGATACTGCGTGCCCACATCATTGCCCTGGCGATTTAATTGCGTTGGGTCGTGCATTTCAAAATATTTTTTGATTAATGTGTTCACACTAACCACTGCCGGGTTGTAGGTGATTTGCACCACTTCGGCAAAATTATTCGGATTATTTTTATGTTTGTATTGGGTGATAGCCTCGTAATTCGGCTCTATGCCTCTGCCATCGGCATAACCGGAAACCGCATCTACCACGCCCGGGATTGCCTCAAAGCGTTTTTCCACGCCCCAAAAACAGCCCGCGCCCACCACAATTGTGTCCAGGTGGCGAGTGGCGGGCATGGGTTCAGTGTCGGCAAGGGAATGGACACTCAAGGCAAGCAGGCACAAAACAAGGGATTTAAAAAAACGGGGGAAAACCATAACAACCTCGATAGCTATGCAACAAACGACCAGTGTACAACCTATAGAGTAGAGATTAAGGAATTTGTTACACGGTTGAATTATTGTTTTTTTAAAACAACTGAACATTAGCACAGCTGGTTTTTAGATTTATTAGCAATGTCTCACCCCACAATTTCCTTCAACGCATCCACATGACCTTTAAACGCTTTGCGCCCAGCGGCAGAAAGCGACAGCCAGGTGCGCACCCTGCCCTCGCTGGCGCTTTTATTAATCGCCACATAGCCCGCTTCTTCAAGCGGTTTAATGTGTTTGGAAAGCACAGAGTCACTTACATCCAGATGTTCGCGCAGCACGCTAAATTCCAGCGAAGCAACCGGCGCTAATAAAGCGCAGATTTTTAAGCGGTTAGGCGCATGGATTAATTCATCAAACAACGCAGTACCCATTAGGCCCCTCCTTTCCCATTCGCATTTAAATATTTTGCATTAAATAGCTGACCGAAATGCAAACTAAAAGCCAAAATAAATGCATTAAGAATACCCGCGATACAAGGAAACACTATTGACCCGGTTTGCAGGTAAGTGGCTCGCGACAATATCAGTAATGCGCAAATCAGCAGCGCAGCAATAATTCCTTTTTTAGAGATATTCACATCGGCAATCTTGATTGTGATTCCTTTAACCCGCAGCGCAACAATCCATGCAATGATACTGAGGCAAATAACGCTATAAGTTCCCCACTGAATACTATTCCACAGGCTATTGTTAATCATAAAACCCATAGCAGCAGTTTTAATACCCAAGGCGATAGCACACAAAAGTATTAACCATAAAGGTGGACGCATACTCTTAACAGTAATTTCATTCGCCGCCGTTATTGACGCAAGCGCTGCACTGGCATCACCCGTGGTAATTTGATGATTGTTCTCACTCATTGCAAAGCTCCTTTACTTTCCGGCATGGAAAGTAATATAGCCTTGACTTTCCATTATGGCAAGTCATTTCTTTCCATACCGGAAAGCGATCCATGCGGGGACTATTAGCGTAATCAGTTGCAGTGCATACTGGCACCAAGTTTCGCGAACGGCTGGCCAACCGCTGCGACAGCAGACATAGAACAACTATATGACCGAAAATTTACGATGAAAAAATTGATCAGTCTAATACTATCATGGCTCCTTTTGAGCGCATTAAAAGCACATGCTTGCGCACTAAGCACCTACTACTGGCCAGTCCCTTCTGGTTATAAAGAGGGAGTCGTTGATTTTAATAGCATCATTAAAAGACAAGTTTCATGGGATGGCTCATCGGGTACCGCTGTAAATATTGGTGTACCAATTGATAATGTTCGCACTAATATCAAGAAAATAATTAGTCATTATAAGTACATAAACTACCTGCCAGACTTCGTCAAAGACCTTCAGCTAACACACTTCGAATTAATGTCTTATAGGGTTGAGCCAATAGTGGGTAACAGTTTTCTCACTACTGATGGTAGCGTGGAAGGAACTCCCGGATATTTGATGCCAAATGTTTCTATAGAGGTGGCAGAAAAAAAATGGGTTATAGTGCTTGAATATAAGCTGACCTTTTCTTGGCCAAATGACAAATTACACTTAAACCATAAGATTGAAATTATCGCCTTGACCGATGGGACCTTATTATATGAATACCCCGGTATGGGAAAATGCGATTAACAGGGTAGCTCATCTGCAGCTATCCGCTTATAGGTTGCGCAAAATCGCCCAACCCACATTGTAATTTAATCAATAGAGAAACAGCTTAGAAAAAAACAATTTTCTACCGTGCCACCTCTTTCATCACATCCGCCATCTTGTCAGGCTCTAAATAAATCCTGCTCATTCTCAAACTGTTGCACTAAATAGTCCGCCACGGTTCTAACCGGTAGATTTTTACGATCCTGTCGTCGCATAAGCAGCCAAATCTCGCGGCTTGGCGGCATCTCGCTCTGCCATTTACATTGGCGAAGTCCCAACTCCCTGCGCCCTATGTAGTGCGGTAATAACGCCAAGCCTGCACCGTATTTTGCAGCCTGGGCTTGTGCAACATGATTGTTTGTTCGAAATGAAATCCGCGTGCGCGGAAAATGTTTTGCTAACCAAACAGCATCCGGAATATCAGAGTTTTCTTCATCAAACGTAATAAAAGTGGGCACACCACCTTCCTCAACCAGCTGACAAACTTCATGAATACCATAAAAGCCAAAATCCATGTAGCCAAGGGGTTTGGCAATAAAATCACCATCTAAAGGGCGACTTATTCGAATGGCTATATCGGCTTGGTGTCGCTCAAGGCTAATCGAGCGCAGGTCAATGGCAAGGTTAATATCCAATCCGGGGTGTACAGACGGCAGTTTTGCAAGGTGGGCAATTAAAAATCCCTGGGCCAAACCGGGCGGCGCGTTAACTCGAACCAAGCCCTTAATTGAATCATTTATATCTCCGCGACCAAGCGTTTGGGCCGCCGACTCCATATCGCTGGCGACCTCCATCGCACGCGTACCAGCTGATGTTAATACATAGCCTTCTGGCCTGCGCTCGACAAGTTTTTCACCCATGCTTGATTCAAGCGCTTGAATGCGCCGCGAAATGGTTGCGTGATTTACCGACAAGGCGCGCGCCGCCGCTGAAAGGCTGCCGTGGCGGGCAAGTGCGAGAAACACGCGAACATCCTGCCAATCTATCTCTGTGCGTTTTTTATCAGTCATTGATAAAGAATAGCCGTTTTTAATTCGCCTTAACAGACGTATCTTTTCTCCGTGGTTCAACCTTATTAACCATCACACACTGTTCGACACAGGATGCTGCAGATTTTATGTCGGCATTAACCACATCGAACAAATTTAAGTCCGGAGAAATTTTTATGAGTCATGAGCAAAAAGTTGCAATTGTTACCGGGGCATCACAAGGCCTTGGGGCGGGAATTGTACGAGCTTATCGCAAGCTTGGTTACATTGTGATTGCCAATTCGCGCAACATTAAACCATCAACAGATGATGGCATTATTGCAGTGGCTGGTGATATTGGCAGTCGCGATCTGGCAAAAAAACTGGTTGAAACAGCCGTCGAACGTTTTGGCAGAGTGGACACATTGATTAATAACGCAGGTATTTTTATTGCCAAGCCATTTACTGATTACACCACAGAAGACCTTGCCAATATGTACCATACAAATATTCATGGTTTCTTTCATATTACGCAATTCGCGTTAGAAGAAATGCTGAAGAAAAACAATGGTCATATTGTACAAATTACGACAACGTTAGTGCACCAGGCTATTTCTGCTGTTCCTACTGGCCTGGCTTTGTTAACCAAAGGCGGTCTCGATGCTGTCACACGTGGTCTCGCAATTGAATATGCCACCAAAGGTATTCGCGTCAATGCCGTTGCCCCCGGAATTATCAAAACACCTATGCATAATCCTGAAACATATGAATTTTTGAATAGCCTGCAGCCTGTGGGGCATATGGGGGAAGTGGATGATATTGCTAACGCGGTAATTTATCTCGAACAAGCCGGTTTTGTTACGGGCGAAACAATTAATGTGGATGGCGGACAACACGCAGGACGCTGGTAATTAATTTGCAAATTGAGGAGAAATTCAATGCCCTATGTGAATATCAAAGTGACCCGAGAGGGAACTGTACCTGGTGCGAATTCAACAACCCTGGAGCAAAAGCAGGCCCTTATTAAAGGAGTCAGCGATTTACTTTTTAAGGTAATGGGAAAACCTCACAGCTCCACATTTGTCGTTATTGATGAAGTAGAACTTGAGAGCTGGGGTGTTGGTGGTGTAACTGTTTCGGAATTCCGACAACAGCTGGCATCTACCAAAGATAACTAGCAAATTAACTCCCTCTCTCTGTTGGAGGGAGTTATATATTGTCTTCAATTGCGATTAGATCCGTTAACACAAATAAGCGTGTTCGCAATCATAGTAATCTGGATAGCAGTGTTACTTCGCCGCCTCTTTCATCACATCTGCCATTACGCTATAAACATTGGTCCAGGCGGTTTTTACATCCTGCGTAAACTCATTACCCAGCCCCTGCCCTAATGTTTTTAATAAAGCGGCGCCGACTGTGTCGTAATGAGAATCTTGTACGCCGTAGCCGCCGTGGCGTTTGCCGAGGTTTTGTAATACAGGAACCAATACATTCAACTCAGTTAATTTATTGACGGCCGCTGAAATCATTTCAATTAATTTTTTGCCTTGCGCTTGCAAGTCGCCTTTGAATAAGGGTTTGAGTGCCGGGTCCGCCTCGAATAGGTTTTGATAAAACAGCGCCGCTGCTTGTGGGCCAATGGCGACTACTTTTTGCCAGGAATTTTGTACCAGCTGAATGGTTGAGCTATCCATATCGACACCTTTTATCGTTAAGAGACAGAGACAGAAACAGAAAAAAGCAATCGCCAGTTGGCGATTGCTTTTGGGTTTAACAGACTACTTACTTGCGCCAGATTCCGGTGTACACAGAACCGCAGTACCACCAACCGTGCAAGTAGAAACCCTGGCTAGACAAGGTGGCTTGCTTGTTGTTGAAGGTAGTCAGGTTCATGCCGTGGTAGGCAACCCAGGCACCTTGCGATGGAACCCAACTGGTGTTGTAAATCTGGCCACCGTCAGTGCACGCATAGGTGTTAGGCATTTCACCGGAGTCTGCAAAGTGGTTGAACCAGGATTGCATACGCTCGTCGGGAATATTGTTCACCGTCCAGTTGCCTACAGAATGTGGCGCCCACACCATCACTTCGCCGGTAGGCAATGAATTACCGCTCAATAGACTCCAGGTGGCATTTACTGATGCAGTTTGATTGGTGAACGCGGTAGTTTGACCGTGATCAAACTTCAATTTCACAGCGCTGCCACCCGGGGTTTGTACATGCACATGCAAGTGCGGACCGGATGAATTACCTACGTTACCGACTGAACCCAGAATCTGGCCTTTAGTGATACGCGCACCGCCGCTAACTGCGCCGTCTGCGTTCAGCACATAGCCTGGCTTCGCGGTAGAACTGTAGGTTGCAGTCTTGGGGCAAAGGCCGCTTGGGATAGTGCCGGGCTGTGCGTGGGCATAGAGGGCGTAGTTGCCATCGTCTTGCAGCACATACAGATAGTTACCCGCGTAAGAGATATAACCGTCGGTTACCTTGGAGTGATTTGAACCGGGTGTGTTTTCCGGTGCGTTACGCCAGCAATTCACTACCACGCCATCGTCCATTGCACGGATTTTTGCGCCGTAGACTATATAGCTGGAGTTGAGCGAACTATCGGAAGAATCCGTTTTTAACTGCGACCATTTGCTGCTGCCAACATGGCGACGGGCAACTATATCCAGCGCCTCCGCCTGTGAACCACCAGACCAATGAGTATTCGTGGTGTAACGGTAGTTCAGGTTGATGTCATCAGCGCGCAAGGGGAAATCCCCAGCAGAGGCAGCGACAGAAACCAGCGCAGCAGAAGCTGCAATCAATGAGCGGGTAACAGACAGTGAACGAGTAAAAGTATTGAGTGCTTTCATTTTAAATTTCCTTTTAAATCAAAATGAGTGAGTGTTTAGCGAAGCATCTGCTTCAGTTTTAAATCGAAAAACATTTCGTAAAAACAACAGCGAACAACCGCGATGAACAAGTTCCCTTTACCAGCAGCGACAGCCATGTCGTTTGTTCATGTGGCCATATTAGGGGAGGAAATTGTCAGGAGTTTGTCGGGGGATGGGAGATTTGTGTCAATTGTGTCAGCGGGTGCAATTTAACCTGGCGCGAAATGCTGCTATGGTCGCGAATGGGTTTGCCCGTAACACCTAAGAGAGCGCAAGCTGCCAGGTCGTAGGCATACCCGTAGTGCAGTGAGCCACGTAGACTGGGCAGATGAACCGCAACAGGCTCTTGGGGCGGGAGAGTGCCCTAGGCAGACAGCCAGTCAAATGAGCTCGGCAACTAATTGAGATCGGTTGTACCGTATAACTCCACAATTAATTCGGGCTGATAGTTAACTCTTTGATTTAACACGTGCTAAATCGTTTTAGCGCTCATCTACTTTTTGGAGTTATACAGCATTACACCAAATTAGTTGGAATAACGTTCTGCGGGTTATATAGTTGGTGCAATTTAATAAACTGTTAGTTGATTGCGCTCGGAAAGAGCATTCCAGTGCTTCTGGGGATTTCATGGAACTAAATGATAAAGTGCAAAAATATACGGAATGTATGGAGGAGGTAAAAAAACGACTAGGTGTTATTGAATCACTTCTTAACAAAAGCCTATCCACTCCGTATCTAATAACAAATGTTGAGTTTGCGTGCATCCAGTTCAGAAAGGTTTTAGAGTTAATCGCATTGTCTGGTCTTATTGCGAATAAGGCAGAATTTCAAAGAGTAAAGGAAAACCTCCAAGATCTTTGGAATGCAAAAGACATATTAAAAACATTAGAAGCTATAAACCCAAAATATTATCCTGAGCCAATTATTTTGCAGGGCTGGAATGGTGATCGTAATAATACAAGGACCATCCCAATAAAGTCAGGCTTTCTGACGAGAGAAGAGTTTCTGAATATTTATGCCCGCTGTGGTGGGTTGCTTCACGCACAAAATCCTTTTGCTAAAAAGAAAGAATTTGGCGAGGCATATAAAGTTTTACCCAAATGGCTTGAAAAAGTTAAAACCTTACTTAATCAACATGTTGTGAGACTTGTGGATGAAAATACCATGATTATGGTATTTATGAATTTGGGCTACGAAAGTAAAGTTTCAATAGGTGCTTACGAAAAGAAAAGCAACTAACAAAGCAATCAAACGGATGGTTTTTAAGTTGTATTTTTGCCATTCCGCTTCGCTGCATTTTATGGCAAAAGTACAACTTAAAATCCACCGTTTATCGCGGCGTTAGCATGGAAGAGTATGAAAATAACTACAGACAATGTACATGAAGCTGAGAATGCAATTAGAGACATTCTCTATATGTATTATGACCTCGTGAAATCTTATAAGGGTTTTGGCCACAATATTGATTGCGGCACATTTAACCCGCTTAATTACATCGACGCAGTATTAGAAGAACCTGAAGGGTATACCTTCGCTATTGATCTTGAATTATTGCAAAATGGCTCTGCTGTTGCACTCTTGTGTGACCTAGTAAATATGTGGGACGAATTTGAAACTTCAGACATAAAAGTTTGGCCCATTATTGGCCAAATTAAAGCGGCATTAGTTTCTGGTCGTTTGAAGCATATGCCTGAACTCCAAAAAGTAATTGAACTTGGTCTTGGTAATTCAGAAGAGGCATTTCGTGAAGAAATTGTATTTATCTATCAAAAACAGGTTTGCGGTTATTTTAGCCGCATGAAAAATCAATGCTAACAAGGCGCTCCAGCTCCGCGCACTTCGTGCGCTCGACAGTTTGTAAGTCGCCGCTTTGTGGTTTTGCTACGCAAAATGTTTCCACAAAACGTCAACTTACAAACTGCGGCTGAGCTTAGCGTTAGAGAAAAATCGAACAGGAGACATTTACCATTAATTTTTATATCCCAAAGACAATTCCTGAGAACTTTCTTCGGCAACAAAAACTTCCATCTGTGGAGTCTGTCGTAGTAAAGCCAGTGGTTGGCGGGCAAAAAATTTATTGCCTAGATAATGCACTTTTGTATCTAAAGTCAAATGAAGGCAATCTGAAGTTTGGTTGGGTCTTCTCCATGTTTGGAAAATTCGTTATTAAACTTCATGGTCATGTTGTAATAGAACTACCTACAGGCTCTTTGCTTTGCGTCACACCGCCTGAAATTGCTATGGAACATATAAATTTTATTAGAGACAGTTCTGTAGAAAAATTAATTATAAACAACAGACTTCCAACCAAGAGCTTTTCTCTTGTTAAAGAGAATCTTGTTGAGAAATTTGTTAGTTATGAGAATGAATTTGACTTGGCAAGGTTGCTCGGAGACGTTGCTAAAGTTGGGCGTATTCAAGCTCAAAAGAACTTAATTGCCAACGACTTTCTTAAATACATAAAACGTGAAACTGGTAGAAATGATCCTTGCTTTTGTGGCTCAGGCTTAAAATATAAGCAATGCTGCGGTAAAAATCTCTAACAAAGCAATCAAACGGATGGCTTTTAATTTGCGCTTTTGCCATTCCGCTTCGCTCCATTTTATGGCAAAAGCGCAAATTAAAAACCACCGTTTATCGCGGCGTTATAGATTCCTAAATCATCACAAATTAAGGGTTATCTTGAATTTTTTTAAATACTACAGCTCTCATCCTCGCGCCACTTTAGATGAGGTAATGGCTCCTCTTAAGTATCATTCTATAAGATATGTTGCAGCAGATCAGTTTAATGATCCTTATGATTGTAAGTGTTTTTTTGAAGCACTTAATGGCGAGAGGGAAGACTCACTTTCTGATGTAATAAATCGCCATCTTAGAATTGCCTGCATGAGTAGAAATCCGAGCTCTCCTATCATGTGGTCTCATTACTCAAGCCATCACGCAGGATATGTTATTGAATACATTCTTCCTGAGTTACCATTCAAGGAGGTAGATTATAAAGAGATCACGCCTTTTTACTATTCAACTAAGGAAATAAGAGAAGAAATCCTTCAAAAAACACCAGGAATAGCTGAGTCAGAAATTGAGGAGAAGATAAAGGAATTATTATTATCTAATGATTCATACATGGAAAATTTAAAGAATGCTATTTTCACCAAGCACTCCGACTGGAAGTACGAGGAAGAGTATCGATTTATTGATTTTAATGAAAAAGGTAGCTCCAAAAAGCATATCGACATTGATATTGGTGCGGAAAATGTAAATTCAATAATTTTGGGATTTAAGTTCGATCATGAAAAGTACGATCATGAATTAAGTAAAATAATTGATTCTATATATGGAGGGAGCTTAACCGTGTACAAAGCTGAGCCAAGTCTTGATGAGTATTTTATGAAAATCAAGCCCTATGATGTCTATAACAAGTCGTTGCAGCGGACGGGTTTTAAGTCGCGCTTTTGCGGCTCGCTACGCTCACTTTACCGCAAAATCACAACTTAAAACCCGCCGCTGAACTCGGCGTTAGGGGCAATTCACGGAGCACCATCGAGAACCATGAACAACACAACAGATCCGAAGCTCGTAAAGCAGGAGCTTGAAGTTAAGACTCTCAGGCGGAGAGCGTTTCTTGATAAGGTAGAAGATTTTATCGGCTTCGCTGCTACGAAGGGCACGGGGGGCGTGTTTCTTGGTGCAGGCATGCTAGAGCTACTGTCACCTGACGCATTAGCAGTCGTGCTTTCTGATCCTACGGGCTTTGCTGGTGTCGGGCTCGCCCTCTTAACGGGCAAAAAACCAGCGAAGAAGCTATTAGATGCACTTCGAAAGGCGATGGAGTAATGGACCTCATGGAAATTCTAAGCAGTGTATTTTTATTCAAATATTGGTTTATTGCCTTCGGTGTTAGTGCGGCCGCCTTGCTCTACCAGATCGCCAGCGTAAAGCTATCTACCTATAATTCGCCGTTCTTTCACGAGCGCCAACGTAATTTTTGGTTCTTTGTGTTCTCGGCATTTCTGGGCATTTCGCTAATTGGGCTTGGTATAAGCATTGTCTTACTTCCATTTGCTTTCGCGGACTTTATCGGCGGGTTCATTACAATCTTTGGTGGGCAACTTCTTTCGAGTTCACCCGCTGGTGAGACCAGTGACAGTTAGCTGCTATAGGCCCATTGCCCTAACAATGCAAGGCAGTCTGACGGCTTTTCCGTTCCTTGTTTTGCGGTTTAACGCTACGCTACCGCAAAACAATCCACTACAAAGCCGCAGCTGCTTGCGGCGTTATGCAATTATGGTCCATATATGCTTAGAGTCATTTTTATTTCAATGCTTTTCATTGTGAATGCCTCGCTGGCTGATGACGACATGTCTGAGTTTCAAAGAGAAAACCTATTTGAACTTATGGCATATGGGGCTGGGGTAGCGGAAGCTATAACTGACCTCGGAGAAAAGACACATAAACAAAAAAATGGTTTTGCACATGGTGAAGAATATGCATTCTCTGTAGTTACGGAGACTGTGAGTGGGATTTCAGCAAAAACTGTACAGAAGCAGTCTGGCGAATTAGTTCCCATGGAGCTAGAGGTTAATAAATTAAGTTTCCGCCTGCCGTTCGGAGGAACATTATCCTCTTTAACAGCAGAAGAGGTTATTTCTACATTAGGCCAGCCTGCCGAGAAATCTATCACTGAATTTAAATATTTCGTTCCATCTCACATGGATGACTACGTTTTAATTATTGCATTCGAGAAAGAAAAAGCTAAATCTATAAGGTGGGTATGGTGGGAAATTTAAAAGCATAACAAAGTGCTGCAACTCGCGCACTGCGTGCGCTGGACAGTTTGTAAGTCGCGGCTTTGTGAATCTCTGAGTCAGAAAATGAAAAACATATACATTCTTATACTTATTCTTTCTTCAGGGGCGTCGCTAGCTTACCAGCCGACCTACTATGACTGGAAAACTCTAACTTATACTGCCGAACTTACTGAAATATCAAGCCATGCCGTTTTAACAGTTAACATCGAGAATTCTAAGGAAAATAAAGGCATCAACCTCTCAGACATAAAGCTTACCGTAAATCAAAAAGTACTTAAAATTCCTGAATCCGTTGCTGCCGAGTTTCATTCAGTTAATCCTGTAAGCATTTCTATCTCTACTGACGACAAGAGCACAAGCGAAGAAAGTAATATTTTTATTACATTACATTTTCGGTACGCTGGCGAGAAGAATCTATTTGGCGAAGTGTCATTCCTTAATTACAAGTATTACACTCGTACAATCTCAGAACTATAAAATCATAACAAAGCAATCAAACGGATGGTTTTTAAGTTCATTTGTTCAGAAATTTTTTCGCGTAATTCCGGCCTGATGTTTTTGTTTTATCTTCGGGCTTTTTAGTTGGTGCCTGCGTAAAGCCCGTATCTTGCTTGGCGAATACTGGCCTAAAACTATGCAGGTTTGCTTTAGTGGTGCGAAAACTCGCACTTGGTGGGTGGTAGTTTCTACACGCTACGCGGTATTTTGTCTGGGGTCCTATCTTGCCGTACCTTTTGGCAAGGTGGCTTTGGCAGCCAAATCTGGCCTGAAACCTTTCTCAACGTAGTAATGTTTGGCTGTAAACCGCTTCGGGTAGGCGCTAACCATTCGTTGTAGGTCGCACGCTTCGCGTGCTGGACAGCTTTTGCATTCAGTACAAATTGAGCAGTTAAAATATGAACCTAAAAGAAAAATTTATTGTTCCATCGTACTGGGTATTATTCATTTTTCTTCCTCTTGTTGTTATAGGTTCAGTGATCCTTTATTTCCAATATCCTAAGTGGGTTTTAGCTATTGTTGGTTTTGTTATTCTTGTGGTGGGTGAACACGGTCTTAGAAAGTGGGCTGCGTTATTCACTAAGTCAGAAATACCCAAAAAGGAAGAATAACTGCTATTGTTCTTGCAGACATAACAAAGTGCTGCAACCCGCGCATGAACTTCCCCGCTTTAGTGGACACCTCTTTTCAATATGAAAGAGGTGCTAACATGCCAAAGTACAACAACCCACGTCGGACGTGGGTTTACTCTAAAGAATTCAA
>JAGKWY010000241.1 GCA_021151625.1 Gammaproteobacteria bacterium
GCGCCCAAGTCGGCAAAGCGCATCCGCGAGTTGCACTTGCTGCACCCATTGGCGATATTTCAAACCGGTTTCTTTAGGAAACAAACGAATCAGGGTGCGTGCACTGGCACCGGCCAGCTCCGCCAATTCTTCAATAGTGCGATTCACACCCGGCGTACTCATCAGTAACTGACACACAGTTTGTAAACGTCGGTCTTGCGGCCAGGGCACTTGTACGGCTTGCGTTGCAGCGCGATCAATCTCACTCAAAATTAATGCGACCAGATGTTCACCGCGGCCGGGAATGGGATATTCAGAAGGTTCATCCAGCAACCCCAAAATCAATTCGCGCAGCAGGTTGGAGACCGAAATTGCGCGGCATTCTTTGCCGAGCGAGAGCGGAACATCGGCGCTTACATAGAGCGTGCGCATTTCCAGATCACTCATCATGAATGAGTGATGCTCCACATTGGGCGGCACCCAGAGTGCGCGGTGCGATGGAATAGTCCAGACACTGTCCGGCGTACGCACACGCATAACGCCCTCAACGGCATAGAGCAATTGCGCACGCGGATGGGTATGTGGCGGAATTTCATCGCCACTGGCGTAATGCCCACCCCAGGCCACTATGGGGCGCGGCACATGCTGCAACTCTTGCGGACTGCGCTGCTCAACAATACTCATCTAAACCCTCGATACAGCAAGTCAACATTGACACACCAGTCAACTTGTCACTTATTCGACAGTTTATGTCATTTCTGCTTTTTATCGCACTTTTATACTACCCGGGTGTTTATTCTGTAGAGATATAACCTGTTATGAGCAAAATGGAGCCTATTCCCAGCCAATCCCTCACCCCCACTGAGTTTGATACCACCAAGCTGGTTTTACCGGTAGTGGGTGCTGTTGCCTTTGTGCACCTGTTAAACGACTTGATCCAGGCCGTGTTGCCCGCGATTTACCCGATGCTCAAAACCAGCTACGACCTGAGCTTTACCCAGGTGGGTATGATTACCCTGGTATTCCAGATGACCGCATCCATCCTGCAACCGGCGGTTGGCCTGTATACCGATAAACACCCCAAGCCCTATCTCTTGCCGACCGGCATGGTTTTCACCCTGATCGGGTTGATTATGCTGGTGTTCGTAGATAGCTATGCGGGGTTATTGGTCGCCTCGGCGTTTGTCGGTCTCGGCTCATCCACCTTCCATCCGGAAGCTTCGCGCGTTGCCCGTATGGCATCGGGCGGGCGTTTTGGTTTTGCCCAATCCTTTTTCCAGGTAGGCGGCAATAGCGGTTCAGCACTTGGGCCATTACTGGCGGCGGCGATTATTATCCCGCGCGGCCAGGCGAGCATTGGCTGGTTCACTGCCTTTGCCGTGCTCGGCATTATTGTTTTATTCAGCGTCAGCCGCTGGGTGGTTCGCACTCATGCCCATCTCGCCGCCAAGCGCGCAGTCAGCGCCAGCCAATTGCCGCGCAATAAAGTGATCACTGCCCTGGCGATTTTGAGCCTGCTCATCTTTTCCAAATTCGTGTACATGACGTGCCTGAGCAACTACTACACCTTTTATTTGATGGAGCGGTTCGATCAATCTGTAGAAAACGCACAGTTATTTTTGTTTCTATTTTTAGCGGCGGTAGCCGTTGGCACCTTTGCTGGCGGCCCACTTGGCGACAAGATTGGCCGCAAGCTGGTGATCTGGGTT
>JAGKWY010000044.1 GCA_021151625.1 Gammaproteobacteria bacterium
TCAGGAACATATCGCGCATGGATTGCTGCGCAATTTGCATTGGATAAACGTGTTCCGATTGATCAACCATGATGTCCATAAACACCACGCGATCTTTCAGCGCAAAACATTCTTCCAATTTTTGTTTCAACTCTTCGCGCTTGGTTACACGCATACCTACATGGCCGTAAGCTTCAGCAAGTTTGATGAAATCCGGCAGGGAATCTTCATACAAACTTTCTGCGTAACGACTGGAGTACTGCATGTCTTGCCATTGGCGAACCATGCCGAGCGCCTGGTTGTTCAAGCAAATAATTTTTACCGGCAAGTGATATTGCGTGCAGCAGGATAATTCCTGGATACACATTTGAATCGAACCTTCACCGGTAACGCACACCACGGTTGCATCGCGATGCGCAACTTGTACGCCCATGGCCGCGGGCAAACCAAAGCCCATGGTGCCGAGACCACCGGAGTTGATCCAGCGACGCGGTTTATCAAAGCGATAATATTGCGCGGCAAACATTTGGTGTTGGCCTACGTCCGAAGTTACATAGGCATCGCCTTTGGTCACTTCCCAAATTGCCTGGATAACTTCTTGCGGTTTGATTTTATCGCCTGATGTATCGAAACGATTTTGCGTGTAAATGCCGTGACGCTCGCGCCATTCATTAATTTGCTCCCACCAGGCGGCAAGTGCTTGCGCATCCGGCTTTTCATCGCTCTCTTTAATTAGCGTGAGCATTTCGGTGAGTACGCTATCCACCGCACCTACGATAGGCACATCAGCAACCACGGTTTTTGAAATCGATGCTGGGTCGATATCAATATGGATAATTTTTGCGTTGGGGCAGAACTTGCTAACGGCGTTAGTTACGCGGTCATCAAAGCGCGCGCCCACGGCAAGAATTACATCGCTGTGATGCATTGCAGTGTTGGCTTCATAGGTACCGTGCATACCCAACATGCCGAGGAAGTTTTTGCCAGTGCCCGGATAAGCACCCAACCCCATAAGGGTATTGGTCACCGGATAATTCAGCATATCCACCAATTCTTTCAGCAGATGCGACGCATTGCCCTGCACTACACCGCCACCGGTGTAGATCATCGGGCGCTTGGCGCCGAGCAGCAGTTGCACCGCTTTTTTGATCTGGCCGGAGTGACCCCGCGTCGCCGGGTTGTACGAACGCATTTTTACCTTCTCGGGATATTCATACGGGAAGGTATAAAGCGGGCTGGTTACGTCTTTAGGCACATCGATAACTACCGGCCCAGGACGACCAGTCGCGGCAATGTAGTAAGCCTTTTTAACGATCTCCGGAATTTCGCTGGCGTGTTTGACCATGAAGCTGTGCTTCACGATCGGGCGGGAAATCCCCACCATGTCGGTTTCCTGGAAGGCGTCTTCACCAATCAGGTGACTCATCACCTGACCGGAAATCACCACCATTGGAATGGAATCCATATAAGCGGTCGCAATACCGGTAATGGCATTGGTTGCGCCCGGGCCAGAAGTCACCAGCACTGAACCGACCTTGCCAGTTGCGCGCGAGTAGGCGTCGGCCGCATGAGTCGCCGCTTGTTCATGACGAACGAGAATGTGTTTAACGTCGTTTTGACGAAAAATGGCATCGTAAATATGCAGGGCAGCGCCGCCTGGATAGCCGAACAGGTACTCAACACCTTCGTCTTTCAGGGCGCGGATGAGCATATCTCCGCCGGAAAGCATTTCCACAATAATTCCCCTTTTAGGATGTGAATCGCAAATGATGCGCGTGCGTCTTTGCCGCAATATGAAAAAGGCCGATGGCAACTATTACACAGGGCAATGATCACACTGGAAAGCGCCGGCACTTAGGGCAGGCCAACGCCGTGAATGATCCACGATCAAAACCCGGCAAGGTCAGGATCGGATCAGCGAAAACCAGGCAGGTATGCGCAGGCTTTCTCAGGCAGGTTCTGGTAGGAACCGCGCCATTAGATGGGTCGCCAAGAGGGTGACTTGGCGGGAAGCAGTGGAACGCCCAAGCTTAGGGGCAACTGCGAGCCATCTAGCGGAGTGGCAATTCTCCCAAGATATCGAATCCTACAGCTATATCCAAAGGCAAGTTTCATGAAGTTCTCACACGTTTTAATGATTTCGGGCATTTTGCTCGCCAGTATTAGTCTGACATGCGCCGCCAAAGGCGGAAAAGTCTACACCTGGACTGACAGCAAAGGCGTGATTCATTATGGCGAGCATCCGCCAAAGGACGTTCAGGCAAAACTGGTAAAAACCCGCACTGGCCATAGCGAACCAACGCCAGCCCCAACAGCTAATACGCCAGCGACTCCCCAGCCTGCTGCAACTGCAGGTACAGGCTCGCTGAAAGACCCTGACCGCTGTACCAAAGCTCAGGAAAATCTGGATATCCTCAACTCCGGGGCCCCAATCAAAATGAAGAATGAAAAAGGCGAGAGCATACTGATGAGCGAAGAAGAAAAAGATAAACAAAAAAACCTGTTTCAGCTCATTGTCAATCAGGCATGTTAGCAGCTTGTATTTTCCTACAAAAAAACGGCCATCTCTGGCCGTTTTTTCTTTCTCACAGACTATTAATTAGTTAAGCCGCTTGGGATCAAACACAATTTTATCGCCCAGCAATTTGCCATAGATAATTGAGCCCGGCATAAATTTACCAGCGAGAATATCCTGCGCTAATGGGTTTTCAATCATCTGTTGTATCGCGCGTTTTAGTGGACGCGCGCCGTACACAGGATCAAAACCAACATTTGCTAACCTATCCATTACATCATTGTCCAGCTCCAGGCTCAGCTCGCGTTCGGCTAAACGTTTACGCAGCAATTCCAGCTGGATATCGGCAATACCGCGAATTTGCTCACGCGCCAGTGGATGGAATACCACAACCTCGTCGATACGGTTAATAAATTCAGGGCGAAAATGCCCGCCCACCACTTCCATCACCGCATCTTTCATGGCGTTGTAGCGATTTTCATTGTTGAGCGAATTATTTAAATCATCGCTAACAAAAGTATCAAAGCTGACGGTGTCGAAAGATTTATCTTCCGCCAATTCCTGTATGCGATCAGAGCCCAGGTTAGAGGTCATTACAATAACGGTATTGCGAAAATCCACTGTGCGGCCCTGGCCATCGGTCAGGCGACCATCATCCAATACTTGCAACAAAATATTAAATACATCCGGGTGCGCTTTTTCCACTTCGTCGAGCAACACAACCGAATAGGGTTTGCGACGCACAGATTCAGTGAGATAACCGCCCTCTTCATAACCGACATAACCTGGTGGTGCACCAATCAAACGCGCGACCGAATGCTTCTCCATAAATTCCGACATATCGATACGCACCATGGCATCGGTGGTATCGAATAAAAATTCGGCAAGCGATTTACACAACTCGGTTTTACCTACACCGGTTGGCCCTAAAAATAAAAACGAGCCATTGGGGCGATTGGCATCGCTCAAGCCAGCACGCGAGCGACGCACCGCATTGGCCACAGCGACTACAGCTTCATGCTGACCAATAACACGTTTGTGCAACGCATCTTCCATGCGCAATAATTTTTCGCGCTCGCCTTCCAGCATTTTAGAAACTGGAATGCCCGTCCACTTGGAAACCACTTCAGCAATTTCTTCATCGGTCACTTTATTGCGCAGCAGTTTCATTTCCATCATTTCCGCCTGGCTCGCCATATCCAGTTGTTTTTCCAACTGCGGAATAATGCCGTATTGCAATTCGCTCATGCGTGCCAGGTCGCCTTTACGGCGCTTTTCTTCCAACTCAAAGCGCGCCTGCTCCAGATGACTTTTAATTTCATGCGAGCCTTGCAGCGCGGCTTTTTCCGCGCGCCAGATTTCTTCCAGATCGCCGTATTCACGCTCGATCTTGTCAATATCGAAATCAATTTTTGCCAGGCGTTTTCTGCTCGCCTCATCCTCGTCTTTTTTCACCGCTTCGCGTTCAATTTTCAACTGAATCAAACGGCGTTCAAGGCGATCCATTTCTTCCGGCTTGGAATCAATTTCCATACGGATGCGGCTGGCAGCCTCATCAATTAAATCAATGGCTTTATCCGGCAATTGCCGATCGGTAATGTAGCGCTGCGATAATTTTGCTGCAGCGATAATCGCCGCATCAGTAATATCCACGCCGTGGTGTACTTCGTAGCGCTCTTTTAAACCGCGCAGGATTGCAATGGTATCTTCCTCGCTCGGCTCATCCACCAAGACTTTTTGGAAGCGACGCTCCAGTGCTGCATCTTTTTCAATGTATTTGCGATATTCATCGAGCGTAGTTGCGCCTACGCAATGCAATTCACCGCGCGACAACGCTGGCTTGAGCATATTGCCTGCATCCATCGCGCCTTCGCCTTTACCAGCACCAACCATGGTGTGCAATTCGTCGATAAATAAAATAATACGGCCTTCTTGTTTACTCAGCTCATTGATGACGGACTTCAAGCGCTCTTCAAATTCACCACGGAATTTTGCTCCGGCAAGCAGGCCACCAAGATCGAGTGATAGCAGACGTTTATCTTTTAAACCTTCCGGCACTTCGCCATTCACAATACGCTGCGCGAGGCCTTCCACAATTGCGGTTTTACCGACACCCGGCTCGCCAATTAACACCGGATTATTTTTACTGCGCCGCTGCAACACTTGAATGGTGCGGCGAATTTCATCGTCGCGCCCAATGACCGGGTCCAACTTGCCCGCTTCAGCGCGCGCGGTTAAATCCACCGTATATTTTTCCAATGCCTGGCGATTGCCTTCAGAATCAGCGTCATCCACATTTTCGCCGCCGCGCACTTTTTGAATCGCCTGCTGCAAGCGCTGGGCATTACCATGTTTTTTCAACAGCTCTGCCACTGTGCCCTGGGATTCGGTCATCAACACCAACAGCACCGAATCGCTGGAGACAAATTTATCTCCCACTTTTTGCGCGTGGCGATCGGCGAGGTTTAACAGACGCACCATATCCGGCGACATAGTCACTTCGCCGGTGGGATTTTTAATTTGCGGTAAATTTTCCAGGTATTCATTCAGTGCTGTGCGTAACCCAGCCACATCGAAACCGGCCTGACTTAATAATAAGCGCACACTGCCGGCACCTTTTTGGTCAATCATGGCCAGCAGTAAATGGCCAGGGTCTAATTGGCTGTGATCCTGCCCCAGGGCTAACGACTGGGCATCGGATAGTGCGGTTTGCAATTGATTGGTTAAACGGTCGATACGCATGGTCTACCTCAAGCGCGCTGTGACTAATCGGTTGAAGTAAAACTGGGGGCGAGAGAGGTATTTTCAAGCGGGCCAACGGGTCCGCTTGAAAAGAAATGCAGGTCTTTGCGCTAGATCAATTACCAACGCCCAAGGCTGAAGTCGGTGTTTCTTGCACATCAAAAAACTTGATGGTCATAGGGTAATTCTTGATGATGCCTTTGTTGGCATCCATCGCCCCCATAATCGTGAAGACGACCGAACACACAAAGAGCACAGCCAACATTGCAAAACCAATCAAGATAAAACAGAGCGGTATACAGATAAACGAATAGATAACCGCACTGAAAATCCAGTTCATCACCACTTTGCCTTGTTGATTCACATAGGCATCATCTTTTTTGGACTGCCACATAATCAGCGGCACGATAATCCCGAGGAACGGAAAGATCCAGGAGCAAAACTGAGTCAGGTGCAGCACCATGGCGTAGTCGTAATTATTGGTCTGCATAATGGTATGCGGCTGTGCATTTAGCTCGGGCTGCGCCTTTGCTTGCCCACCCAGAATGCGCTCTTTGGCTTGCTGATACTCCTCTTCCGTAATCAGACCTTTTTGCTTCAGGTCGTTCAGCTTTTCAATTTGATCGAGATCCATAATGATTCCTTGTGATGTCTACTGGATAAAAATTAAAACTAACCGACCATGCGCGCAACAGCAATAGTAGCGCGCACTGCATCTTCATCGGTTAAGGTAATTTCATACTCGCGCTCAAGCGCTGTACCGCCCATACCCACATGAGGATTGCGAAATTCCATACCGCTTTTAATCGTTTTCAACGCTGCAAAATGCATTTCGTCAACACCGCTCGCCTTACGCACCTGAGCGATATTGTCGGTATCGAGCGCGCCACAACCCATAACGATAATGCGTCCATCGGCAAGGTCAGTAATGTCTTTAAGAATCGCGCAACCTTCCTGAGCTGTGTCGCGCTGACCACTGGTCAGTACTCTATCAACACCGCTGCGAATCAAGGCTTCAAGTGCGGCGCGATAATCGCATGTCATATCAAAGGCGCGATGGCAGGTCACGGCCATAGGGCGCGCAGCATCGACCAAGGTTTTGGTGCGCACTTCGTCAATGGTGCCCTCAGGCGTTAAACAGCCAATGACAACACCGGCAACCCCCATATCGCGCAGTACTTTTACATCTTCCAGCATGCTGCGAAATTCAAGTTCAGAGTAGAGAAAATCGCCACCGCGTGGTCGGACAATTACGTGAAAGGGAATGGTCGCAATACGTAAGGCTTCGCGGATCACCCCCAAACTGGGTGTTAAGCCGCCCTCAAGCAAACTTGCGCAAAGCTCTACACGATCGGCGCCAGCCTGTTGCGCCGCAACAAGGCCATCAATGCCTTCAACGCAGATTTCAATTTTGAACGGGGGTCTGGGCATAGCAATCTCTCACTGGCGATTAAAATAAAAACATAAATCTTGCCTACAGAAGTTTAGAGGCAAGCTGCGGCCAATTGGATTCAATTAATAGAAATTTATTCGAGCCAAATCAAACTGGCCATACGCCCGGTGGTTTTATCGCGACGATAAGAATAAAACTGATTGGCATCGGCGTAGGTACATAGGCCGCCGCCATAAATTGCACTGACCCCCAGCGAGTTGAGTTCAGCGCGAGCTAGCGCATAGATGTCAGCAAAGAAATGCAGTGGACGATGAGCGGAGATAAACGCCTGTGACATTTGTTCGCGATGCTCGTGGCTGCGAGCGCCTTTGAAAAAAGCCTCAAGCACATCCACCCCCACCTCAAAATTTGGCTGCGCTATGGCCGGGCCAAGGTAGGCGATTACGTCGCCCGGATTACCGGTGAATTTTTGCAGGCCGCGCGCGCATATGCCTTTGGCCAGGCTGCGCCAACCACAGTGCAGTGCTGCTACTTGTGATCCTTTTTTATCGCATAACAAAATGGGCAAACAATCAGCTGTCATTACCAAACAGGCTTGACCAGGCTGATCGCAGTAACTGCCATCGGCCGTGCGCACTAAACCATCGGCTTTGGCATTTACGACTTTTACACCGTGGATTTGCTCCAGCCATTGCGGTGTTTTTAACAGTCCCAGGCTCTCACAAAGTTGTGCGCGATTTTTCTCCACCGCGAGCGGCTCATCACCCACATGCAAGCCGAAATTGTTGCTGCCATAAGGCGGCAAACTAAAGCCGCCCTCGCGGGTGCTGATAAATGCGTTCACGCCGGCAGGCAATGGCCAATCCAGTATCAGTCCACTCATCTCAATCATCGACAAGGGTGTAGCCGGTATTCAATGCATCGAGCAGATTTTTAAAATCCTCCGGCAGCGGTGCGGTCCACTCGGTGTATTCGCCGGTGCCGGGATGCTCCAGGCCCAACTTGAATGCATGCAGCGCCTGGCGCGGAAAGCTTTTCAGCGTATCGATCAAGTGCTGGTTGGCGCCTTTGGGGATTTTGAAACGATTGCCATAGGTTTGATCGCCCACCAACGGATGGCCAATGTGAGCCATGTGCACACGGATTTGATGGGTGCGTCCCGTCTCTAATTTCACACGGATATGGGTGTGACTCGGGTAGCGCTTGGCCACGCGATAATGCGTCACTGCGCGTTTGCCACCTGCACTCAGAACCGCCATCAATTTGCGCTGGATGGGGTGACGCCCCATAGGTGCATTCACCGTGCCGCCGCCAGTCATTGCACCCACCGCCACAGCTTCGTATTCGCGGCTTACGGTGCGATCCGCCAGTTGCTCCACCAGATCTGTATGCGCCTCCAGAGTTTTAGCGATCACCATCAAACCCGTTGTTTCTTTATCCAGGCGATGCACTATGCCAGCGCGCGGCAAGTTAACCAGACCGGGAATATGGTTGATCAAGGCATTGACCAAAGTACCTGTGTAGTTACCCGCTGCGGGGTGTACCACCAGACCAGCTTGCTTGTTGATGATGATCAGGTCGTCATCTTCATGGATGATATCCAACTGGATTTCTTCCGGTTCCCACTCACCTTGCGCCTCCAGTTCTGCCTTCAGCTCCAGAGTTTCGCCACCGATTAATTTGTCTTTGGGCTTGGCAACACGACCATCAACCTTCAACTGGCCATCTTTGATCCAGCTTTGCAGGCGCGAACGCGAGAAGTCGGGGAACAACTCGGAGGCGATCTGGTCGAAGCGCATGCCGTTCATCTGGATCGGGACCTGGGCACTCAGGTCAAACACATCTTTCATTTAACAACCTCAAGTAAAGCTGTGCCGAACGAGCGCCAACACAGCGGAAATCAGGAGCTTTTGTTGCGGCCAGATTGGTATCCGCCAAGCTCTGTGTTTAAATACCCTGCCCCGCGAATCGGGGTCTACATTTGTCGAGATAAGAGTTTATAACCCTATGCGATTCCTGCCCTGTCTGTTGCTCAGCTCTGTTGTTTTGCTGACCGCCTGCTCTTCCAAGGAGCCTGAATACACTACCGAAGCGGATTTGTACAACGCCGCTACCAAACAACTTGAAAACAGCCAGTGGGAATCCGCGATCAAAAACCTGAACTCGCTGGAAGAAAACTTCCCCTTCGGCACCTATGCCGACCAGGCGCAACTGGAACTCATCTACGCCCAATACAGCTCCGATGAACCAGATGCAGCCATCGCCACAGCCAACCGTTTTATCCGCCTGCACCCGCAACACCGCAACGTGGATTACGCCTACTACATGCTGGGCATGAGTTCGTTCACCAAAGACAAGGGTATGTTTGAGCGTGTAATGCCGGTGGATACCACCAAGCGCGACCCGGGAGCAGCGCGCGAATCACTCGCCAACTTTACCCAACTGCTAAACCGCTACCCGGACAGTTCCTATGCCGCTGACGCCAAGAAGCGCATGATCTATTTGCGCAACTACCTGGCACGTTACGAAATCCATGTAGCCAACTACTATTTTAAACGCGGCGCCTACATTGCTGCACTGGGCCGTGGCCGCTATGTGTTGGAAAACTTTCCGCAAGCACCGGCAACGCCTGATGCACTGGCAGTAATGACCCAAGCCTATTACCTGTTGAAAATGAATAGCCAGGCCGATGAAAGCCTGGAAATCCTTAAACTCAACTACCCGGATTATCCTGCCCTGAACAAAGATGGCAGCTTTAATCAGGATTTTATGTACAACAATGGCAGATCACGCGTGCTGGCCTGGATGACCCTGGGGGTTTTCAGCAAAGACGAAATTACCGGCTTTGATACCCGCGAAATTTACGATCCACAATATAAAGATTCAACGCTGGTTTCCCGCCCGGAATAATTGCATCTCATCTCTACTCAAGGCCGCTTTAGCGGCCTTTTTTATTGGATGAAATAACACTCAAGAAAACTAATCACCCATTTTCCAACCAGACGTGATTGGGTAGCGCCTGTCACGCCCAAAACCACGCTGGGTAATGCGAATGCCGATAGGTGCCTGACGACGTTTGTATTCATTGACATCCACCAGGCGCACCGCGCGCTCTACCTGCTCGCGATTAAAGCCGCGCGCAATAATTGCCTCGGCACTCAAATCCTGCTCAACATAGAACTCCAGGATTTGGTCGAGAATTTCGTAGGGCGGCAGGCTGTCTTCATCTTTTTGATCTGGCGCCAGCTCGGCTGATGGCGGGCGCGTGATTACAGTCTCCGGAATCACCGGGCTGATAGTGTTGCGGTAGCGCGATAAGGCGAACACCAGGGTTTTGGGCACATCTTTCAGGGCATCAAAACCACCGGCCATATCGCCGTAAAGCGTGGAGTAACCCACTGCCATTTCACTCTTGTTACCAGTCGTCAGAACCAGGTAGCCCTTCTTGTTGGAAATCGCCATCAACAAGACACCGCGGCAACGAGCCTGCAGGTTTTCTTCGGTAGTATCGCGTTTGGTGCCCGCGAATTCATCAGCCAGAGCCGCCATAAAGGCTTCGTACATAGGCTCAATGGAGATGGAACTGTAGCGCACACCAAGACGCGCAGCTTCATCAGCCGCATCATCTTTACTCAGATCAGAGGTATAGCGGAAAGGCATCATCACTGCTTCGACACGATCAGCGCCCAGCGCATCTACAGCTATCGCCAGGGTCAGGGCCGAATCTATCCCGCCAGATAGCCCCAGCACCACACCTTTAAAGCGGTTCTTGGTGACGTAATCGCGCATCCCCAACACTAACGCCTTGTACACGGCAGCGAGATTGTCTGGAATGGATTCCAGCGCTTGCATCGGTACCGAGACTTGCTGCTGATCCCAGCGCAACTCGACCGGAAATTGCCCCTCATCAAATGCAGGCGCACGGAAACAGGTTTGCCCGCTGGTATCAACCACCATCGAACCACCATCAAAGACCAGTTCATCCTGCCCTCCCACCAGGTTAGTGTAGATCACCGGCATGTGGCCTTCGCACGCGCGCGCCGCTACAACAGCTTCACGCTCCAGTTGCTTACCCTGATGGTAGGGAGATGCATTGAGATTTAGCATCAATTTGGCGCCAGCAATTTTTGCCTGGACCATAGGTTCCGGGTGCCAGATATCCTCACAAACACTCAGTGCTGTAGGCACGCCATTTAAATCAAAGACGCAAGGCTGATCGCCTGCCGCGAAATAGCGTTTTTCGTCGAACACCTGATAATTGGGCAGGCATTGCTTGGCATATTCAGCAATTAAGTTGCCGTTCTGGATCACACCTGCCATGTTATAAAGTTTGCCAGCGCGAAAGCGCGGATAGCCAATCACCAGGCTGGTTGGCAGGGCAGCATCCTGAATTTCCCGCAGCGCTCGCTCAACCCGCAACTCCAGGCTGGGACGCAAGAGCAAATCTTCAGGGGGATAGCCGGTGAGAGTTAGCTCCGGATAAAGAATCGCATCCACTGCCCCTTCCGCCAGCGCCTTGCGCGCCTCAGCAATAACCTTGGCTGTATTGCCGGGAATATCACCAACCAGCGTATTTACTTGGGAGAGAATCAACTTTAATGGCAACATAAGCGCCCTGAAAATAACTGAAAAAAGAAAGATAGGCGTAACTCTTGACCTGTCGCTCAGCAACATACCCGCAGGTCTTCTACACTCGCCAAAGGCGCGCATTGTCCGCGATCCACGCCACTAAAGCCAAGCGGATTTTGCACAACAATTAGACTACAGGATCAAGCAACACAATGAACGCTCCCGCGCCCAATGATATTCGTAATTACAACCCCTATGACCTGCTGCGGATATACACCTATTACCGCACTTTGCTGGGCAGCCTGCTATTGATTATGTTTGAGGTGCAGTTTGCCCCAAAGGTACTGGGCAGCGACAATCCGACACTTTTTTTCTATACCTCAGCCATTTACACCACCATCAACTGCATGACCCTGATAGTCATGTGGCAACTCAAGTTCTCCCCCTCCCAGCGAAAACTGTTTGGCTCACTCATTGTGGATGTCGTTGCCATTAGCTTATTAATGCATGCCAGTGGGGGTGCGGTGAGCGGCCTGGGGTATCTGTTGTTAGTGGCAATAGCCGCTGGCGGGATTATGTTGCGCGAACGTATTTCATTTTTTCTTGCGGCAATCACCACGCTGATTGTTCTCAGTGAAGGAATCTATCGCTTCCTGATTCTCACCCAGGAAAACAAAGCCATTTTTGCCTCAGGCACCCTGGGTGCCCTGGCATTTTTAACCGCACTACTATTCCAGCACTTAACCAAAAAAATTCTCCTATCCTATGCTGAAGCACAAGCTCAGGCAGCGCATGCTGCACATCTACAAAAACTGGCGCAGCTCATTGTGGAGCGCATGCGCACTGGTATAGTCGTGTTAAATAAAAATATGGAACTGGAACTGTGGAATCAGTCTGCCACCAAGCTATTGGGCACTCACATTGTCGCTGACTCAACCACCAAGCTGGATCGTTTCCCCGAACTCTATAAGAAGTATCAATCCTGGCTTCATAATGCCAGCAACCACTCGCCACAAATGAAAGTTGACGGTCAGGCAACAACCGAAGTAAAAGTGAACTTCGCTCACCTTGAGCAGGGCAACCCCGCCGAAACACTAATCTTTTTAGAGGATGTTCGCTCACTCAACCAGCAAGCGCAACAATTAAAGCTCGCATCGCTTGGCCGTTTGACCGCCAGTATTGCGCATGAGATTCGCAATCCGCTGGGCGCTATTAGCCACGCCAGTCAACTACTAGGCGAGTCACAAACATTACCCCAAGGCGATCTGCGCTTACTGGAAATTATCAATAACCATAGCAAGCGGGTAAATCAGATCATTGAAAACATTTTGCAACTCTCCCGCCGTAAAGCCGCAAACCCGGAACAGATAAACCTGCAGCAATGGTTACCCAATTTTGTTGCAGACTACAAAGCAGGAAAAAATAACGGCCACCAGCTTGCCATCGCTGTCATTGAAAAAAATATCGGCGAGGTATCCAACCAACATGAATATGATGATTCAAGCATAGGCATGAATTTGAAAGCCAAGTTTGACACAAGCCAATTGCAACAGGTATTAACCAACTTGTTTGATAACGGTATCCGCCATGGAGAGCCTGCACTGCGCATTGAAATTGGCGTGGACATAAGCCACCAGCAACCCTATATTCGCGTAGTGGATTTTGGCCCTGGCATTAGCAATGAAAATGTTCGCCACCTATTCGAGCCATTCTTTACCACGGAAAATACGGGCTCAGGCTTGGGACTTTATATTTGCAAAGAACTCTGCGAAGCAAACCAGGCAATAATCTCTTATATACGCACTGAGGCAAGCGAGAGTAGTTTCCATTTACAACTCGCCCATCCCGAAAAAGCGACCTAAAAAAGCGGAATCAATCATGACTGCAAAACGTGCCCTGATTATCGATGATGAACCAGACATTCGCGAACTACTGGAAATTACGCTGGGACGGATGCAAATCGATACTCAAAGTGCGGCCGGAATACAGCAGGCCAAAAAACTATTATCCGAAAACACTTACGACCTTTGCCTGACGGATATGCGCCTACCCGATGGCAATGGATTGGAAATAGTCGAATTTATTCAACAGCAACAACCTCAACTTCCTGTGGCAGTAATCACTGCGCATGGAAGCATAGACACAGCTATAGAATCGATGAAAGCGGGAGCATTTGATTTCATCTCCAAGCCGGTAGATTTGGCCACATTACGAAAACTGGTAAATACCGCGATAGAATCCAGCCAATTAACACCGCAACCAGTTCCCAAATTAACTCCGATTATTGGTGAATCCAAAGCCATCCAGGAGTTAACCCGCAGCATTGAAAAACTAGCGCGCTCGCAAGCTCCTGTTTACATCAGCGGCGAATCAGGATCAGGCAAGGAACTCGTTGCTCATTCGATTCACGATCTGGGGCCGCGCGCAAACAAACCTTTTATCGCCGTTAACTGCGGCGCTATTCCACGCGAGCTTATGGAAAGCGAATTTTTTGGCCATAAGAAAGGTAGTTTTACTGGTGCACATCAAGATAAAGTTGGTTTATTTCAAGCAGCAGAAGGAGGCACTTTATTTTTTGATGAAGTAGCGGACTTACCACTCGATATGCAGGTTAAATTACTGCGTGCAATTCAGGAAAAAACCGTACGTCCAGTTGGCTCTGCAGATGAAGTTTCTACTGACGTAAGAATTTTGTGCGCAACCCATAAACACCTGGAAACAGAAGTTAAAGAGGGGCGCTTCCGACAGGATCTTTTTTATCGCCTGAATGTAATTCAACTGGCAGTAGCCCCATTACGAGAACGCAGGGAAGATATCGCGCTATTAACCCAACATTTACTGAATAAGCTAGCTAATGAAATTGGCCTGCCCGCGCCAAAACTTTCATCCAGCGCACAACAATCATTGGCGAATTATCACTTCCCTGGCAATGTGCGCGAACTGGAAAATATTCTTGAACGTGCCTTCACGCTTTGTGAAGCCAATGAAATTGATGCAGGCGATTTACAACTGCGCGATACCCCTGCACAAGAAACCTATGAAAAAACTTATGCCAGCAATAGTAAAACCAATATCCGCAATACAAATGGCACCGTTGACTACCCTTCACGCTGTGCTGAATATCCTTCGCTGGATGAATATCTGCAGGACGTTGAAAAAGAGATACTCTGCAACGCACTTGAGCAAGCCAGATGGAACAAGACACTGGCAGCAAAACATCTAGGGATTAGTTTTAGATCATTAAGGTACAGACTACAAAAGCTTGGACTTGATGATGAATAAAAAAGCGGCCAATTTGGCCGCTTTTTTATTACTTATTTAACTTTACCAGCAGACATCAGGAAGTTGGACACCTTTGCTGGATAAAGTTAGCTCATTGCAGCTATCTTTAGTATCTTCAGTCTGGGGCGACTTTATCGCTTTTGCCGTTAACAAATAAGCAGTTCTGGTCGGTTCTTTGTCTAGTGCACCTATGGTGATTTCATAAAAACCGGAACCACGAGTCACCACTCCACCATCTAAAAGATCTTTATACACTGCACAATTATCCTTGTCGTCGAATCGAGTTAAACCGCTATAACAACGCTGCAACCGCTGGGCAAGATCCATCAGTTCTGTTTTAGCTTCTGCACGATTACTTCTGCGCACAGAGTCCAAATATGAGGGGTAGGCAATAGCGGCGATTATTCCAATAATCGCCATAGTAATCATTGCTTCAATCAGGGTAAAACCTTTGTCTTTTTTCATCTGCACCACTCGCAATTATTGAAGTTGCCGCCAGGATTGCCGTCCCTCACCACAAACACTGTAGGTAGTAGCAGCATTCATGAGTGTGGCATTGCTACCACTACCAATAACAGCCGCCTGCCCAGTAGATCCATTTGTACACTCATCACCAACACTGGATGAGGAGGCAGACGATGAGGGTTCAGGAACAGGCAAACGCCCCAACCCCAAATCACCTAACACAAGATAATCATTCAAGGTTGCGCCCGGTATAGATGTCGTAGATGCTGTGGGCATAGGCGTATTATTCAAACCAATCGCCTTGACCTGCATCAACCAGCTTTTACCACCATATTCGCATGCAACGCCAGATGGAATTAAGGTTGGGAAAATCAACCGATCTTGCAATAAAATTGCTTTTGTTGTGACACGCTCGCCCGCAGTATCATTAAAGTCTAAATACCACCCTTTCTTAGCAGACCAATCCGGTGAACTCACGGGTGTTGAAGAATCTTGCACAACACTGCGCGTCCTTGATGAATAATTGGTACTCAGAGTTTTTACAAACATATTTGAACGTGTAATCAAAGAACCTGTATCCGCTACAGCATAGTAGCTGTATTGCGGTGAAACAGGTGTTGCGTTATCGCCAGTATCAAAATACTTTCCTGTACCAAAATACACCATCACCTTGTTGTTCATTTTTGGATTTAACCCCAAGGTTGGTGCGGCACTAATTGGTTGCGCATTGCCCCCTGAATCCACTGCTTTAAATATCAAATAATCCTTTTTCCACGCACTTCCACCACTTGAACTGGATAGGTCAAAGCGCCACAAATTACCGCTTAAATCACCGGCATAGGCAACTTCTATCTGTCCAACAGCGTTGGGAAGCAACTCAGGAGCAGATAACCCAACACCAACACCTGTGCTAATTACACGACTATAGTTAGTATCCCGCGGTGCCTCAATATCAATCACCAATAAGCTGGAGAAGTTGCTGCTCTCACTGCCATTCCCCATGATCACAGCCCAGCGATTATTTTTCATCGGCGCAATTAACGGCTTACCCATCACGAAACCCAATTCGGGAATATCGGTAGAGCTTAATTCCCAGAGCACTTTTGGATTCAACTCATCGGTCACATCCAGCGCATAAATACCTTTCCCGCCAGCTCCCAAAGTACCTACGATAATTGTGCGCCAGGCTCCACCAATGTAGACATCACCGACGGTAATCGGTCCATCCACAATAAATTGATGAGGGTTTGCAGTGGTACCATAATCAGGCTGCGTAAGCTTCGCTAACTTCGAAAATGCAATATTGGGTATATAGGCATACAACTCTTTAAAGACCTCTCCACCAGTTACATCTTTAGTGGGAGCCTGAAATGCATGAACCATCCCATCGTTGGCGCCAACAAATACACGCGGAATCCTGCTTTTCTTACTTTCTACAAACTCACGGTAAGTGCTGCCACCAACAGGCAATCTCTGATACCTGAAATCCCACGCACCAACATAGGCGGGACTTGAGTTAACTATATCGCCCAATATTACTCGAGCATCGCCTGTACCGCGCTCACGCAACCCAGACGCATTACTTTCATGGGTACTATTCCCTAATATCCAGTCAACACGCTTTTGTGCATTGGCATTAGTTGACTCAGAACCCAATTGAAGTGCAGCTTGTTGCGGGGCAGTTAATTGCGCCCAAGCAAAGTTTTTGCGTACCGAGCCATCAAAAGTGTAAACACTTCGACCCGTACCACTACGAGGCATAGAAGCCAAATTAGTTGTTGAGAAAGTAGGAAGTGTGGGTAATTTGCCGCTCTTATCAAACTCAAATGCATTCAGCGTCCCACTCCAATTCTCACTATTAAATTGCGCCTGATAGACATAAGACCCTTCAGAAAGCCGAGTAGAATTTGTGGCCACTGCTGATGAAGATCCAATACTCGCCGCAATATCATTTAATGCTGCCGCTAAAGATGCCTCCAACATTCTTGGATCTGTTGCAAAATAATAGGATTCAGGTTTTGCCAGGCTATTAATTTTCGTCAGAACATTATCTTGTCCATAATAGGTCAGGCGGTTATTTGAATTATAACTACTTGAACCTATCACACCTTTTACCAAAGCTTCACTGAATCCACCCCATTTCGCGGCGTAATATAGAGGTGTAGCCAGAAATTTATCCGTTGATGCCCCGACAGGCCAATCCTTGTAAACCATACTATTTCCCACACTGCAACCCGCAGAGCATTCATACTCATTGTAACTATTGATCCCACTGTGAAAATGTGGGCCATCTTTTTCATTTGTTCCACTGATTACATAGCCAAATCCAATTTTATTGGTGCCCACAGAAGAAATAAGTACATCCGTTCCAATCCTGGCAGTCGATGCAGTAATCGAATAATCAATAATTCCCCACAAATCCTGATCGTAGTCTCCGCCCTGCTCACTATCCTCCCAGTTCACATAGAGCCGGCCAGAGTTAGTGGTTGCAGTACTTGTTTGCGATAAGATTTTAAAATCAACAATTGCACAAGCACCGAAATTTGGAGAAGTGCCCACACCTAACTCACGGCATGCAGGCAAAATTGTTATTTTTTTCCCACCGCCACCAGGCACAGGAATTTCAACTTTAGGCAAGGCAGGTGCAAGAGCAACTCCATAAGTTCTAACTGTTTGTGTTCCACTTACACCAGAAATAAAATCATTAGTGCGCGCATAATATGCCAAACCAGCAAGATGATAACTTCCTTCCAGCCTTGGGGCGTCCGGGCAAGTTCCTTGAATATCAGATAGCACTCCGAGAGATTTGGCTGTACACAAGCCATTCGCTAATGAAGCATTTTTACCAACAAAATAATTACCCGACAGAGCCTCGCGCTTGGAGTCAGCAATAATATTTGTCCAGGCATTTAATGTACTTGGGCTGGCAATAACATCTGTTGATAACGCCAAACCATCGCCATCATAAGACGTGGTGGAAGCATTAAATTGCAATATACTTAGAGGAGCACACGCATTAGCTGATGTCACTGGTGCTGCCCAAGTTGCAGTAGTCAGCCCGGAAATTTTGGAAGAGTCATCCGCATTAAATGCGTCATTAACCGATTTACCAGCCAAATAACGCAATGACTCTAAATAGATTTCTGCTTGCGGGTTACCCCAGTTGGTGCAACTGTTATCTGAAAATGAACCCAAGCCCCATGAACAATTATCACTACCTGTGGTATTGAAATAGGTTCCATCTTCGTAGCGGTAGCCGTATATTCTCAATAGGTTTAGGGTTTTAATTACGCCAGCAGTATTGGTAAATGTACCATCGGTACCTGAGTTAATTTCGCTAGACATATTGCCAATATTTTTTCGCAGCACGCCACCGGATTTATTTTTGGTATAGGAGCCAGTCATAAGACCAAAATTAACTTTTGCAACACTCGCACCGCCACGAACCTCACCAAACTCTTGCAATAACCCTTGTGGTTTTTTGTTGCCGCTGGGATAGGTATAGCAATTGCTCTCTTCCAAACCTGACACACATGCTTCTACGCGCGCGTAATACTCACCGCTTGCAGAACCAGAGCCCAATTTATTTGCGTTTACAGGGGTGTTGTTATATGCATACACCCCTGTTGTTGCAGAGTCATTACCATTAGCTGCACTCACCTCGCTATTCCAGCGACACTGCCAACGCTCGTTGCTCGCCCAAAATGTATAGTTGCCTTTTGCTACCCGCAACAGAGGGGCATTAGTAACATTTTGAGATAAAGCAATGCCACCTGGAGTTGTATTACATATTGTAATACCAGTTGCAGAAGTAGCTGCTAAATTCCGGGGCACTGCAACTGTGTCGCTAAACGGAGTTAAGCTCGACAAATCACTCCCGTTGTAATACTTGGCAAATGAGTGCGCATCATGCGGCAAAAATGCACGCTCAAGCACAGTTGCACTTGATGTATCCGTTGAGCGCAATCCGCCATACAGAATCTTACGGATGGAATCCATACGGGTCATGCTGGCCCAATTTAGAAAGTTTCCGCTCCATTCATTTGTTGTTCCACCGTAGTTACAATAATTTGTACTGCTATCTACTTTACGCGATGGCACAAACCGATTGTTTGTAGTGTTATAGGTGTAGCATTTTTTACTATCAAAATAACCATAGTAGTCGTAGCTATTTTTATAGGTATTATCCGGGATCCCATCACCATCCAGATCCGAATAATCATCATAAACTTTGAAATAAAGTTGATGATCCTTAGACATATTCAACATCATAATTGGCACTACTGGATTTGATAAAAACAGCGGTGCTTGAGAGGGGGCCGCATTTACAGCATGAGCAATTGAGATGCTTAGTAATGCAACCACCAGTGACACATTCAGTTTATGCAAGGGAATGTGCTGCAAGAGATAACGCAATTTATTAATACATATATTCAGCAACATAGTTTCATCTCCACTACTGATGGCGCTTATAAGCCGACTGCACTATTACCTGGGTATTTTCATCACCCCCATAACCCAATGCAGTTATTCGATAAGGTATACAATCACCTATCATTGTTAAACTTCCTTGCCCTATTCCACTCCCCTCCCCCGCTGCACAAGATCCTGCATCCGAATCCAACAGTTCCAAAATTACGCGAGGTTGATGCTCCACATAATCAAGCCCCAGATCGACCTCCACCGCAATTTTTTGCCAGCCGTCCTCATTCCAATAACGCACGGACTTGGCAGGGTTAGTTTTTTCCTGATCTTCACACAACCCCTTGGTACAATCAAAAGATGGTACTGTTTTAACTTTTATAGATACGATTGACTCCCCAAAACGTAATGCTGACTCTGCGGACTGAAAGGCCGTATTACGATCACGCATATTTCCCGCCATACTTTCCTGCAATCCTGTGCCGCGAATTGCGGACAAACCAACAATCGTAATCAGCAAAACCATCACCAAGCCAACTATCAACACCACCCCTTGCTGAGTCTTAGCAGGCTTGATAGATCGCTGGTTTTGATATAGATAACTCATACTTTTACCTACTGAATATTGGTTGCACGACTGCGAATACCAATCGTCGATGTAAACACTTGACGCAGGTACCTATCTACAACACCCGCGTCAGGAGTTGGGGTAATAGTTACGCCACCAAGCGTATACGGCTGCGGAGAGTCCACCAAATTGTTATCCGCACTACGAGCCACCAACTCAATCCGAATCGAGTTCACCTTATTCCAGTCTGCAGCTGCAAGAGCGTTTGCCAAACGATAAGTTTCATTTTCACTCGTTGAGTAAGTAATACGCATTTGCTCAATCCCCTCCAACAACTCCACCGGCGCCTCTGTATTAGTTTTCTGCCACAAGCTAGGCTGACCACTAACACCTTTCGCTAAAAAATAAATATTGGTATTAATTGCTGCGACTTCGCCAGCCATAAAATTTTCTGTCGCGATAACGCCACCACCCCAACCCGCATTGTGACGCAAATAGACTTCATTACCTGTCACGGAAGGTGCGATTGCTACCTTATAAACGCGAGCTTTAAAACAGTCGCTCACAATTACGGCCGAGTTATTACACATACCTTCAACGCAACCATTTTTATCCGCAGGACCTGGGGTATACGCATAGACACCATTCAAGTCATTTGCTTTAGATATAGGTAATCCTGCGGCATTAACTGAGCGAATAATAACTAGATTGGCTGTACCCTTAGTAAGTGGTGAGATACTGGCACCTAGCGCCGCTGCGCCGCCGGGTAAGCTGGCAATAGAATTATATCCCCGAACTCCCTCTGCAAAATTGCCATGCAATCCGGAAATCACCATAGTGCCATTTTGTAATTCTCCTCCCGGCATATTAGGGTTAGGCCTATAACACCCATAATAAGCCGCCATACGCAGGTCCCTCGCCAGAAACTCAACGCCCAAGCGGCCAGTTTCCTGAATTCGAGATAACCCTTGCTGCGAAGAAAACACCGATTTGCTCGACAAAAATATCTGTACAACACCTGTCATCAACACAATCCCCAAAGTGATGGAGATCATAAGTTCAATTAAAGATAGGCCTAATTCTCGTTTATACATGACCCCTATCCTCATAATCTGGCACTATAAATAAACTCTGATTCATCCTCTGTTTTTTCATCACTACTGTTAAGCTCCTTCCAGGTAATAGTAACCGTACAAATACTGGTAGCCATCACGCAAGAAACTCCACCCTTGCCTTCAGGTAATACACGATCAATATTGGTACGCCATGCGTTAAGATCTACTGCAGCTAAAGGAGATGTAACGGATGATGAAGCCGGCCCTGCCAACGCCGAATGATAGGAAGCAATATTTGTTAAATTAACTCGCATGCGGTCCAAAATATCGTATGCAAAAATGTTGGCTTGTGAGCGCATATAGGCGCTTTGATTAAACTGCAAGGATCGATTTTGCATTGCACCTAATGCGAGTAAAGCCGTGGATAAAATCAGCAAGGTTACGAGAACTTCTATAAGCCCCACCCCTACTTGCCGACGCCGCAGCTGCAAAAAAAATGGATACTTCATAAGATCAATCCGCCTGATTAAACTCAACTGATTTAACTGGCCGTGCATGTGGCATTTTCTATTGAAACCATGCCAGATAAACCCACTGTGATTTTCCGAGCAGCTTTTAACGTGCACTTTTTCATTTGCGCGGTAACAACTATTTGCTTTTCTTTTACTCGAGCCAAAGTGCCCAGTCCTGTATAACGGATAAATGTCACGTCATCCGTATCACTTTTAGCAGTAATTACAGCCCTGACATCCAGACCATCCCACACTTTCAATATTGTGCCAACCACCGGAACAGGATCAGTATCTTTGGTTGCGCTATCGATAAAAACGATAAAACCATCGGTCCACTCTCCATCACAATCAGTCCCAGATTTGCTGGCACAAATTGCCACTCGCGTAGCGCGTTTGACTGCCTCAGAACGAGCCAGATTGATTGCTGATGCCATGTCCTCACCCAATGAAACAGAGCGATTGTTGAGTATTTGGGATTGGAAGGAGGGAACAGCAACAGAAAGAACAATGGCAGCCACAGCCAGGGTGACCAACAATTCAATCAGGGTAAAACCACACACAGATTTACTCATTCGAGCTCTCACTCTTGAACCTGAATAACTGTTTCCATCAAGTCTCTGCCACATAGACAGCACCAGCCACATTGTTTATATTGATTCAGCCTATCATAGCCCCTGCAGCGGAATGTTAGAGGGGCGACATATGGTCAAGGCAGGTTTATGAATGGCCGCTTTGGCGTCAGATTAAACGTTCCATTTTTTACACTTCATCCAGGGAAAGGAATTAATGAAATATTACGGATTTACCTTTATTGAACTTCTCATCACCATTTCGGTAGTCGCATTATTAACAGCCTTGGCGCTGCCTAATTTTTCTTATCAGATTCAAAAAGCGCACACGGAAACAGCAACCCAAACACTTGTAAATGCGATTGAAACAGCTCGCAGCAAGGCCGTCTTTACCAATCAACGCACAGTATTACGCGCAAAGGAAAAATGGCATCAGGGCTGGATTTTATTTATTGATTTAAATAATAACGGCACAAAGGAAGATAATGAGAGGTTATTACAGGAGCAAATGGAACTGAAAAATATAGATATTCAGGACAATTTTCCTGTTGCCAACGAAATATCCTTTATTGGAACAGGGGAAGGGAGAAGCCCGGGAAAAAAAGATAGAGGAGCAATTATTATGGGCACAATTACAATTTGTCCGGCAACGACCGACAAAGGAATTAAATTGGTATTGAATCGAGCTGGACGCCTGCGATCAGAAAAAACTGCAGAAGGTGATTGCAGCAAAACCTGATTCAATACCAAATCTCATATGCGCAATGCCTTGGGCAACGAAAAACTGATATTTTCCGGTGTCCCATCCATTTCGATGGGTACATCGGCACCACAGACTTTTAATTTATCAATTACTTGCTTCACCAAAATTTCCGGTGCCGATGCACCAGCAGTGATGCCAATGCAAGTGCGATTTTTAATCCACTCAGGATTAATATCATCAGGACCGTCAATTAAATAGCTTTCCGTACCGCAGCGCTCAGCAAGCTCACGCAAGCGATTGGAATTTGACGAATTAGGAGAACCCACAACCAATACCAGGTCGCACTCCAGTGCAAGCTGACGTACTGCATCCTGACGATTGGTAGTTGCGTAGCAAATATCATCTTTACGCGGCCCCTGAATCTTGGGGAATTTGTTGCGTAAGGCTTCAATTACCTTGGCAGTATCATCCATCGATAAGGTAGTTTGGGTTACATAAGCCAGATGCTCCGAATCGCGAACGATTAATGCATCCACGTCAGATTCATCTTCAACCAAATAGATAGAGCCGCCATTAGCCGTGTTGTACTGGCCCATGGTGCCTTCCACTTCCGGGTGCCCTTCATGGCCAATCAAAATACATTCGCGCCCTTCGCGGCTGTAACGGGTCACTTCAATGTGCACCTTGGTGACCAAGGGGCAGGTCGCATCAAAAATCTGGAGGCCGCGATCTTCCGCTTCTTTGCGCACCGCCTGTGAAACACCGTGCGCACTAAAAATTAAAATAACATCGTCGGGAACCTGGTCCACTTCATCAACAAAAATCGCACCACGCTCGCGCAGCGAGTCCACCACAAATTTGTTGTGGACTACTTCATGGCGGACATAAATGGGGGCACCAAATACATCGAGCGCACGATTAACAATATCGATGGCGCGATCGACACCAGCACAAAAACCGCGGGGATTGGCGAGCTTGATTTGGGTCATGATCAATGCACCTGCACAGGTTCAATTTTGAGAATAGAGACTTCAAACAGAATGTCGCGACCGGAGAGCGGGTGATTAAAATCTACCACCACTACTTCGTCATCAAAACGCTGCACCACACCTGGCAACTCGGTTTTTTGTGCATCGGCAAATGACAACATCAAACCCTCACTCAATTCCAGGTCCGGACTGAATTGGCTGCGCGCAATTTCCTGAATATTGTTTGGGTTGCGCTGACCAAAACCATCTTCAGGTTTAATCACCAGGGTTTTGTGTTCGCCTTCAAACATACCAAATATCGCTTTTTCAAAACCGGGCAACAAATTGCCATCACCCACCGTAAAAGTGGCGGGATTGCGTTCAAAATTGGAATCAACTACATCGCCGTTGTCCAACTGCAAAGCAAAATGCAAAGTCACTTTGGTACCGGGACCAACTGCCAGATTACGCATGGGCTTTTTTCTCTTTACTCAACAACATATCAATAATTAATACCGCAGCACCCAGAGTAATAGCCGAGTCGGCGAGGTTAAACGCAGGCCAATAATTATCCTGATAGTGGACCACAATAAAATCCACCACATGCCCCAGCACGATCCGGTCATACAAATTGCCTAATGCACCGCCCAAAATAAATGCCAAAGCAAATGCCTCGCGCACCTTAACGGCAGCAACACGGCCAATCCACACAATTAACAGGATGCTCGCCACCATAGCGATAACACCGAAAAACCAGCGCTGCCAACCGCCTGCATCAGCCAAAAAACTAAAGGCGGCACCGGTGTTATAAGCCAGGGTGAAATTAAAAAACGAGGTGAATACTTTAGTTTCACCATATTCAAACACAGCTTCGATCGCGTGCTTGCTCGCCTGATCCAGCACTAACACCACAAACGCAGTGGCATACCAGAACCAGGGTTTTTGATAAATTTTTTCGGTCATTAATATTCACTCTAAAATCCCTCCCCTACCCTCCCTTTTCCAAAGGGAGGGAGCCATTCCATTCGAGCACACATAGTGCAGAAGAACAGCTCCTCCCCTTTGTAAAAGGGGAGGTAGGGAGGGGATTATTAATTACGCAAACGCGCGGCTTTCACCTGCGCCTTCCACATTGGTAACACAACGCAAGCAAATAGTTGGATGCACTGTGTTTGCACCCACATCGGCACGATGATGCCAGCAGCGTTCACACTTGGTGTATTCAGATTTTTTCACCGCCACTTGCAAACCGCTCATTTCCGTTGCTTCTGCGTTTTGTGCAGCACTCAATGCCTGCACATTCGCCGTTGATGTGATCAACACAAAGCGCAACTCATCGCCCAGTTTCTGCAGCTCGGCCAACAACTTGTCATCAACAAATAAAGTAACTTCTGTACCCAAAGCACCGCCCACTTCACCGGCAGCACGTTTGGCTTCAATCACTTTGTTCACTGCAGTTTTCACTTCGGCAATCAATGCCCAGTAATTATCCGCGAAAGAATCTGCCGGCAATGCCGGAAGATTAAACCACTCGGCGACAAATACATTCGCATCGCGCTTGCCCGGCAATACTTGCCAGATTTCATCAGCAGTGAAGCTCAGGATTGGGGCAATCCAGCGCACCAGCGCTTCAATTACATAATACAAAGCCGTTTGCGCCGAGCGACGCGCGCGCGCATCTGCTTTAACCGTGTACTGACGATCTTTAATAATATCCAGATAGAAACCGCCCAACTCTACAACGCAGAAGTTATGCAGCTTTTGATAAATCATATGCAGTTCATAGCTGTTGTAATAGCCGATGATTTCCTGCTGCAATTGTGCAGTTTGACCAACAATCCAGCGATCCAGTTGCACCATTTGATCCATAGGCACCAAATCAGTTTCCGGATTAAAGCCCACCAGATTCGACAACATAAAACGTGCAGTGTTGCGGATGCGACGATAAGAATCGGCAGTGCGTTTTAAAATTTCATCAGACACACGCATGTCGTTGCTGAAATCTGTGGCGGCGATCCACAAGCGCAGAACGTCAGCACCGTATTCATTCATCACCTTTTGCGGTGGCACCACGTTGCCCAAGGATTTGGACATTTTGTTGCCGTTGGCATCTACCGTAAAACCGTGGGTCAACACAGTTTTATAGGGTGGCACCGCATGCATTGCCATAGAGGTTTTCAGCGATGATTGGAACCAGCCACGATGCTGATCCGAACCTTCCAGATACAAATCCGCCGGGAATCGCAGGCCTGCACGCTGCGCCAGCACCGCATAGTGAGTGACTCCGGAATCGAACCACACATCCAGAGTATCGGTAACTTTTTGATAAGTATCCGCATCAGCACCGAGCAATTCTTTTGCATTCAGCTCAAACCAGGCATCCATCCCGCCCTGCTCAACTTTTTGCGCAACCGCTTCAATCAAACGTGGCGTTTCCGGATGTAAGTCTTGCGTTTCTTTATGCACAAACAAGGCAATAGGCACACCCCAGGTGCGCTGACGGGAGATACACCAATCCGGCGAGCTTGCCAGCATGGAATCGATACGCGCCTTGCCCCAATCAGGAACCCACTGCACACCATCAACAGCAGCAGCAACCTGATCGCGCAAATTATTTTTGCTCATGCTCACAAACCATTGCGGTGTAGCACGGAAAATCAACGGGGTTTTGGTACGCCAGCAATGTGGGAAGCTGTGAGTGATTTTGCCCTGCGCCAGCAGTGCATGTTTTTCAATTAACAGCTCGACCACTTTTTCATCCACTTTATACACGTGATCACCCGCAAAAATTTCTACATTGGGGCGATAGGTTCCGTGGTCATCGATGTAATTGAGTGTGCCGATTCCATATTTCAACCCGACATTAAAGTCTTCTGCACCGTGATCTGGTGCGGTGTGAACAAAACCGGTACCGGCGTCGGTAGTTACGTGATCACCGAGAATCACCGGCACCTGGCGCGCATAGAACGGATGCTGCACCAGTAAATGTTCGAGTGCTGCGCCTTTTACACGACCAACGATTTCTGCGTTTTCCACTTTCGCGCGCGCTACAACACTATTTACCAATGACTCTGCAACTAACAAACGCTCCACACCGACTTGTACCACGGCATAGTCGATATCGGCATTGGCAGATACCGCCTGGTTGGCAGGCAGGGTCCAGGGAGTAGTGGTCCAGATCACCAGCGAAACTTTGCCGCAGCCGGTTAAACCCTCGATGGTTTTTTCAATTGCATGCTGATCGACAAAAGCAAATTTTACGTCGATTGAGAAAGAGGTTTTATCGTGGTATTCCACTTCCGCTTCGGCGAGTGCAGAGCCGCCCACCACACTCCAGTAAACCGGTTTAAAACCGCGCAGCAAATGGCCGTTCTCGGCGATTTTGCCCAGCGAGCGAATAATGTCGGCTTCAAATTTGTAATCCATGGTGAGATAGGGATTTTCCCAATCACCCAGTACGCCCAGGCGAATAAAATCCTTGCGCTGGCCTTCAAGCTGGCCGGCAGCATATTCGCGACATTTTTGGCGGAAAGTTTTTACATCCACCTTATCGCCGGCTTTGCCGATTTTTTTCTCCACATTGTGTTCAATGGGCAAGCCATGGCAGTCCCAACCGGGCACATAGGGCGAATCAAAACCGCTCAGGGTTTTGCTTTTGATAATGATGTCTTTGAGGATTTTGTTAACCGCATGACCAATGTGAATATCGCCATTCGCATAAGGTGGGCCGTCGTGCAAAATAAATTGCTCGCGACCGGCGCGCGCCGTGCGAATTTGCTGGTACAAGTTATTCGCTTGCCAGTTTTTCAGCATTTCCGGCTCGCGTTGCGCGAGGTTCGCCTTCATGGCGAAATCGGTATTAGGCAGGTTCAGTGTTGCTTTGTAATCGGTCATGATTCACGGTCAACTTTGTTAACAAATTTAAAGTAGAAAATATTGTTTGGCCTGGGCAATGTCCGTTTGCAATTGGGTTTGCAATTCATCCAGTGAATTGAATTTTTTTTCATCGCGCAATTTAGTGTGAAAGGTCACATCAATCATGGCGCCATAGGCCATGCGCGAAAAATCAAATAAATGAACTTCCAGCAGCGGTTTTTTATCGCCCGTTACTGTCGGTCGCACACCGACATTGGCAACGCCGTTATGCACATTGCCATCAGTAAATCTCACCGTGACAGTAAATACCCCGTGCAACGGTGAGCGATAGCGACGCAAATGTACATTGGCAGTAGGCACACCCAGTTTGCGCCCTAACTGCTGGCCATAGGCGATGCGGCCATTGATGCTGTAAGGTTTGCCGAGCAACTGCTCCGCACCGGCAAAATCGCCCTGCTCCAGCAACTGGCGAATACGCGTACTGCTCACCCTTTCGCCCGCTACTTCCAGGGTTACGGTATCGGTCACATTAAAACCGCGCTGGCTGCCGAGGGTTTGCAAAAGCGCAAAGTCGCCGCGCCTGTCGCAGCCAAAACGAAAATCATCGCCCACCACCAGGTGCTTGATGTTCAAGCCATCGATCAGCACCTTTTCCACAAAGGCTTCCGCCGAGAGGCTGCGCAAGGCTTGGTTAAACTGCAGGCAGAGCACGCGACTAACACCGGCAGCGAGCAGCGCCTGAACTTTTTCGCGCAGGCGCATCAGGCGTGCAGGCGCTTTATCGCCGGCAAAAAACTCGTGCGGCTGGGGCTCAAAAATAATCACAACTGAGGGCAATTGATGTGCGCTGGCAACCTGTTGCAACTGCTGCAAGATCGCCTGATGCCCCAGATGAACACCATCAAAGGAGCCAATCGTGGCAACGCAGCCACGGTGCCAGGGGCGCAGGTTGTGTAAACCGCGAATAAACGCAGGTGCCGCCGGATTCACGCTGGGTACAGCCCTCAATCAAATCGACGGCGAACGACTCGTTCCAGTAGATGCCACTCAGCCCACCCGGACCAGAACTGCAAAATTCCCAGGAGCACCGCCACCATGGCCAGATTGGCGGCGCCATAGCGCAACCAGATCTTCGACCAATCACTGGCCGGGGTATAAACCCCTGCCTTACGCAGGCCACGGTAGAGCAGGAAGGCGTTAACGTAAGCAGCCATGGCTGTAGTGAATGCCAGACCAACATGCCCAAGCCCTAACATCGCCAGCGGGATAACCGCTAGCGGCTTCATCAGGATATTGGCAAGGATCGCCACTATGCCGGTACGCACCGGGGTTTTCATGTCCTGCCGCGCAAAGAATCCGGGCACTAACACCTTGATCAACATGAAGGCAAACAAGCCCAACGCATAGGCTTTGAGGCTGTAAGTGGACATCGTAATATCATGCAGCTTCATCTCGCCGTGATAGAACAAGGTAAACAAAATTGGCTTTGCCAAGATTATGAGCGCCAGTGTTGCCGGTAACGCAATTAGCACTACAAAACGAATCGCCCAATCGAGCATATCGCTGAATTTTTGGGTAGATTGTGCCGCACTTAAGCGCGAAAGCCCCGGCATAATTACCGTCGCAATTGCCACCCCGAATACGCCCAGCGGCAGCTCCACCAGACGATCCGAATAAAACAGCCAGCTCACCGCACCATCGCCCAGCATGGTGGCGATAATCGAATCCAGCAGCAGGTTTAACTGACTGACAGAGACCCCAAACAATGCGGGAGTCATCAGTACCAGAATGCGTTTAACTCCCGGGTGCGACCAATCCAGCTTGGGCGAAGGCAAAAGATGTAATTGCTGCAAAAATGGCAATTGGAACAACAGAGAAAAAATGCCCGCCACCAGAATACTCCAGGCTAGCGCATAGGCTGGATTGGGGAAAAAATCGGCCACCAATAAAGCGGCAGCAATCATAAAGATATTGAGAAAAACCGGCGTAACGGCAGGTATCGCAAAGCGGTCATAGCTGTTGAGAATGGCACCGGCAAAACCGGTGAGCGAGATCAACATCAAATAGGGAAAGGTGATGCGAATTAATTCAATCAGCAACGAAAATTTTTCCGGTTCATCCGCATAGCCCCAGGCAAATAGATAAGCAAAACCCGCCGCACCGGCAATTCCCAGCAGGGTAAACAACAGCAAAATTGACCCAAGGCAACCGGCAACTTTATCCACCAGTTCTTTTACCGCATCGCGCCCGCCCTTCTCCTTGTACTCCGCCAACACCGGAATAAAGGCTTGCGAAAAAGCCCCCTCGGCAAACAGGCGGCGAAAGAAATTGGGAATTTTTTGGGCAATAGCAAAGGCGTCCATCGCCCCACCCGCCCCCAGCACACTGGCGAGCACAATATCGCGCACCAGACCCAGCACGCGCGACGTCATGGTCATGGAGCCAGTCAGCAAACTGGAGCGCAGCAGGCTTTTAGGTTTGGCAGTTTTGGGAGCTGGTTGCTCCGGGGATGGATCGGGTAAATCAGACACGGGCGAATCCTGCGCGGGCAAAAAGATGCGGCATTATCCACGGCTGGTATACTCAGGTACAACACCCTCAGGAATGGCTCAAGGAGAAATTATGTTTGTCCATCTGCGCTGGCTCCTTGTTGCCACAACAATCACTGGATTAAGCGCCTGCAACCCGGCAGGTTCAACCACCACAACGGCTACCACGCCAACAGCAACCACAGCATCATTGGAGTGCACCAAAGCCAAGTCCGGCAGTATTCTTCAGCTAATTTGTAATACACCCGCTCTCACAACACTCGACCATCAATTAAATAGCGTTTACAGCGATGCACGAAACAAAGCCAAAGACGAACAGCTCGCGCAGCTGATTGCCGCGCAGCGCGGCTGGCTAAAAGGTCGCGATGACTGCTGGAAAGCCGACGATAAAACAGCTTGCGTCACCGCAGAATACCAACATCGGATTGCCGAGTTACAAGCCAGTTATCAATTGGTCAATAGTGTCGGCCCCGTGCGCTTCCAATGCGGCAACCCGCCAGAAACACCACTAATAGTTACCTTTTACGAAAGTGACACCCCCACTCTGATCGCCAAACTCAATGGTGAAACGTCATTGATGTATCAACAGCCTGCTGCCAGCGGCAGTAAATACCAGGGGAGCAATGAAAGCTTTTGGGAACACCAGGGCGAAGCGCGTGTTATCTGGGGCTATAACACACCGGAGATTGTGTGCAAAAAAGTAGAATAATCGCGCGCAGATTTTGCGGTATTTTTTTGCTTGGCATTGGGTTATCTGCACGCGCAGATACATTGCTACTCACCAATGGCGATCGCATCAGCGGTGAGCTGATTGAGCTCAATTCAACTACTGCAAAAATTAAAACCAGCTACGCCGGAACCTTATCGCTGGATATAGAGGTCATCCAGAGTTTTCTCACCAATAAAGCACAGCACTGGCAAATCAATTTAAAACCCAGGCACCTGCTTATTTATGAAAACGAGCAGCGCGGCCATGTCACTGTCGATGGACATAAAATCGCCATCAGCGATTTACGTTTAGCACCCACCCAAGCGCACTGGAAAAAATCCGGCCTGCTGGAAACCACCCTGGATGTGGACAACGATGCTAATCGCAAAGAAAAACTTCATATCAATACTGAATTGAATCTCGAATCCCAACACTGGCGCCATGCGCTGAAAGCCGAATCAAAACGCGACAAGGAAAAAAGTAAAGTTACTGAAGACACCATCGAATTCAATTACACCCTGGATTATTTGTTTGATACCCACTGGCTGGTACGCACCGATAGCACTTATCGCGAAGAAGGTGTGGATATCGCCAGTAAATACTGGTATCTCGGCGCTGGCCCCGGCTATCGTTTATGGGGCGAAGGCAAAGACAAACTCGATACCATTTTTTCCTATAACCGTTTCTGGTTGAATGCCGGCCCGCTCGATCTGGAATTGAGTGCCTGGGGCGCCGCACTGGATTACGAGCAATATTGGTTTAACAACAAATTGGAAACCTTTGCGGATCTGCACATTGCCTATCCAACCATTGACACCATTGATTACATCGCCAACACCAGCAGTGGCCTGCGCTACTATTTTGAACACAATATCCACGTCTCATTGAAATACGATTACAACGAAACCCGCTTTATACTCGGCACAGTGCGCGACAGCAGCTACGTGCTGGGAGCAGGGGTTAATTTCTAATCATCGCACCAAAAAGCAAATTGCCGGTTGACTTTCACGGGCCGGGCAAGTACTGTACATAAAAACAGTAACAACAATTTCGAGGGTTTACCCATGGCAGTAGTCGCCGTATGGCTATGTGATCGGGATGGCAGTATGTTTGAAGATAGAAAAGTCGCAGAAGAACACGATAAGTACTGAACAGCAAAACCACCCCCGCCAAGGACTAGGAACACCAGGCAGAGGAGTTGCTGTAAGCACCGGTTCGCCCACATCAAACCGGTGCTGCTAATGGCTGCCCACACGGCTATTAGCACGCAAACAACTGAATTCTCCGTCAAGGGTTAACACTTTAAGGTTTCTAACCTTGCAGTTTTTCCCTTGATAGTCCCTTCGGTGGTTTGTGACGTGTTTAAGTGAGCTTTTTGAATACCTGGGGCACTTCTCCCCAGCGGTAACCCGGCTATTCAATTGGCTCACTTGCTTCCAATGACTTATTGCAACCCAGGTCGTTCAGCCACACCTGTGTCAGCAATAAGCCACTTTTACCGCCGCACCTTTTCCACACAGGAAACCTCAACAGGTGCGGTGGTTTTTTCTTGCCAGATAACAAATAAATTCGGTTAAGCATCAATACCCAGTTCGCGCAAAATATCGTCGCGCAAATGCTGCAGGGTCGGGTCGGACAATTTGCGCGGATGAGGCACAGCGATTTCAAATACTTTCTGGATACGCGCCGGGCGCTGCGATAACACAATCACCCGATCGGCGAGGTGAATCGCTTCTTCTACATCGTGCGTAATCAGGATTACGGTATGACGCTCTTCTTCCAGAATGCGCAATAACTCCAGACGAATACGCAAACTCATCAGCGCATCCAGCGCCGAAAAAGGTTCATCCATATAGAGGATTTCCGGCTTAACTGCGAGCGCACGGGCAATCTCAGCACGCTTCAACATACCTCCGGATAATTCGCCGGGATAATGATGCTCAAACCCTTTCAAGCCAACTAACTCAGCGTAATGATTAGCTACTGCAGCCTTATCAGTGTGCGAATCATTTAAACCAAACATCAGGTTTTGTTGCACCGTCAGCCAGGGAAATACCGAGCCGTGCTGGGAAATCAAAATGCCGTTGGGATTGGGGCCTTTGCGCACTACACCGTCGATCGCAATACTGCCATCATCAGGCGCTAAAAAACCGGCAATCATTTTCATCAACGTGGATTTGCCGCAACCGGATGGCCCCACTATGGCAATAAATTCGCCATCGCCAACGGTTAAATCAATATCGTCGATTACTGTTTGGTTTTGTTTACCCGAAAGAAAACTTTTTTTAATATTTTTAATAACAATTTTATCGGGCATAGCGCCACCTTACTGATTTAAGCCCTTCCATCAAACGCATCAAACCATCCAACAGCAGCCCGATAACGCCAATAATAATCATGCCCGCCACCACCAAGTCGTAACGATTACCGGCATTGCGCGAATCCATGATCATGTAACCCAAACCGGAGCGCAGCGCGATCATTTCCGCGGCTACAACCACCAGCCAAGCCACACCGAGGGAAATGCGCATGCCCACAATTAAGTCGGGCAATACCGCCGGCACAATGACTTGGCGATAAAGTTTGTAACGCGATACCCCAAAGTTTTCAGCAGCATTTAAATAGCGCATATCAATGGTATGTACACCGGCAGCCGTTTGCACAATCAATGGAAATACCGCCGCAATAAAAATCAAAAAAATGGGCGAGGCATTGCCAACACCAAACCAGAGAATGGCCAGGGGAATCCAGGCGATGGGGGAAATGGGGCGCAAGATCTGGAATATCGGGTTGAGCGTGGCATAGGCGCCATCAACACGCCCCATCCACAAACCCAGTGGAATCGCAGTCACTACCGCGAGCAAAAAACCCGCACCGACGCGCATGAGCGACGAGCTTATGTGCTCCCAAAGTGTGCCGTCCTCGACCAACTCCAAAGTGCCGGTGACGACTTGCCAGGGAGTTGGAAAAATAACACTGCCTGTTTGTACAACGACTCCCCACCAGATGCCAATGAGCGCACTCAATAGCAACAGGGGCGGAACTATTTTTTTGAGTTTTATCACTACAACTACCTTTTGTTTATTGTTTGTTTACAGCCATATCCGCGCAATATTTTTAATCCGCCACAGCAAACGCGCCAGCCCGGCAGCAGGTGCGGGGTCGACAACTACCGTCATCTGCCCACTCGCATGGGCAGTGCAGGCAAATTGATATTCGGAAGCTAATTCAAACGGCAACTTAAAACTTTGCCCGGGCATAATCAGGGTGGGACCAAACATTTGCGGTACATCATCCAGATTGCGCAACACCAGCAAGTCGCGCACGCCCAGCGCCAGATAAATTTTATCCGGCAAAATATTTACCGGATTACCTGACATACGCTGTGCCCAGGTGCCTTTGGGAATTTCAAAAATTTCCTCGCGCGACTCGTAGCGCACCGGCAGCAGCGCCGCACACAACGCCAACACCAGCAACAGCACCGTACACAATGCCAACACCAGTACCGTTAAAGAAATACGCGCTTTACTCATGGCGCCGCTTGCCCTTGTGACGCAGGCGCAGCGGAAGCTTCGTTTAATAAAATACGAATATCATGAGTTATATCATTGGCACTTTTACCGAAGGGAACCAACGCGCGCAGCAAGCCTTGCTGATCGATGAGATAAATATAGGAGGAGTGATGCACATCGTAATCCTTGCCATTTTTGTGCATTTCTTTTTGCGCAATAATGCCGTAGGACTGGCGCACGCTCGCCAATTGCTCCGCCGGGCCAGTCACACCGATAAAACTTGCATTAAAATGCGCGAGGTATTTGCGCAATTGTTCCGGCGTATCGCGTTCCGGATCTACCGTCATATAAACCACCTGCACTTTATCGGCGAGTGGCCCGAGGTTTTTAAACACCTGCGCAAGGTTGGCCAACGTCATAGGGCAAACATTGGGGCAATTGCTAAAACCAAAGCCCAATACCAATAATTTTCCGCGCTGTTGGCTCAGGGAAAATTCACTGCCATTGGAGGCGGGAAAGGAAAAATCCGGAGCCATACGCGGTGGATCAAAGACACCGGATTTTAATTGCGGTGTCGTTTGTTTTGATTCCTCTGCTGCCTGCGCCAAGGACATTCCCCCACACAACACAATCAACAGTAATGCGCGCGACCACACAGATACAGACAAACTAAACAACTGTAAATTAAACATGAATGGCAACCGGTTTGGCATTGCGGACAAAAGTTTCATCCACATAATTTTCAAAGGGCACCGCTTTAGTCAGGGTTCCCGCCGCCATGGATAATTCCATCAGCTCGTTAAACTCATCTTTAATCATGCGCATATCGCCGTAGGTCACACGGTCAGTCGGGTTCTCCATCACAAAGCGAATAATATTTGGGTCTTGATTAAAGAATTGGCGCCCTGCCGCTATAGCCACCGCTTTTTCGCGATTAGCCGGGCCTTCATCCAACCAGACACCAGCGCCCATCACATGGTTAACCAGATCCTGCACCACTTCCGGTTGCGACTGGATTAGCTCCTCGCGCACAGTGAGTACACAGCAAATGTAGTTGCGCCACTCATCGCGCGTCATGCGCAGCGGGCGCGCGTAACCCGCTTTTTGCGCGGCGGCACCAAAGGGCTCGCCGGTACAATAGGCATCGACAGCTTTGGCATAGAGCGCAGCCGGCATGTCCGGCGGCGGCATTTCCACGATTTCAATATCGCTATGGGTCATGCCCTCTTGCGCCAGCATTTTGCGCAGGAACAGGAAATCCACCGCAAAGCGGCTGGGGATAGCAATGCGCTTGCCTTTAAGGTCTTTAAAATTTTGGTAGCCAGATTCGGTGTGCACCATGATCACCGCACCGGATCTATGGCCGAGTGAAACAATGCGCAGCGGGATTTTCTTGGTGGTCAGGTCCATTACCAGCGGAGCCAACATATAGGCAGCCTGGATACGCCCGGTCATAAGCGATTCCTTAATCTCCGGCCAGCCGCTGTATTTGCTGTATTGGAAACCCACCTTGGAACCCGCATCGCCCGCCGCCGCTTTGGCCACGCAGGCAACCGGTAAAGTAAGGTTGCAGGTTACCGGCAGGCCGCCCACTTGCAGCAATTGGGAGGAGTCTTCCGCTTTGTCTGAGCAAGCCCCCAAACCAAAGGGCAAACTCGCTGCCGCCATACCGAGCAACAGCTGCCGGCGACGCTGATCAAATTCTCGGGAAGAACCAAGGATAATTTCGGACGATTTCATAACATTGAACCAGGGATTAAACCGGGGCTATCCATGGGTGGTACGACGCGAATCCCTACTCATTATTTTATTGATTGAAACGCTATAGCCCAGTATCCAGCATTACTACCAGCGCCGTCCACCAGACATCTATAGGAAAAAATTATAAGGCGACAAGCCTATTCCCAGGAAATTCCAGGCGCTTAAATTCGCGTGCAAATACCAAGGGTTCAACTAGAGTTAGGAGGTTGCATACAAGTCGGTGGAACATAAAATGTCACTAATATCACCATTATTTATCTTCAGGCGCAGCGGCCTTAACTATAGACGTAGCAGCTTTTGGGCAATCGGCAGCCTTATCGGTCTTTTCCTATTGGTATCATTTTCTGCCCAGGCGCAAACCAAACTGCGCGTAGTACAGGGCACCAACACCATTGAAACCTATGCCAAAGGCCTGCTGATGCTGGCGCTGAGCAAATCGCCCAATAAATACACCCTGGATGAAGCCATCCCCAACACCAGTGAAGAACGCATGGTGACCATGTTGATGGAGAACCAGTTGGATGTGGTCTGGTACGCAACCACCAATGATCTGGAGGAGCGCCTGCAACCCATTCGTATTTGTATTTATCGTGGGCTATTAGGCTACCGGGTGCTCATGATTAAAAAAGGCACCCAAAGTAAATTTGACGGCATTAAAACCCTGCAGGATTTAAGGCGCGTGTCACTGGGGCAAGGCCGCTTTTGGGCAGATACCAATGTGCTAACCGCCAACAGCCTCAATGTAGTGAAAGTGCTTAAATACGAAGGCCTGTTTTATATGCTGGATGGCGACCGCTTTGATGGCTACCCACGCGGTGTGCACGAGCCCTGGTCAGAAATACAACGCTATCCGAAACTGGCACTGGATGTAGAACAAAATTTGCTGCTGTCCTACACCAATCCGTTTTATTTCTTTGTGAGTAAATCCAATACCAAATTGGCTAATGAAATTGAGCAGGGGCTGCGTGCAGCAATTGCCGATGGCAGCTTCGATGACTATTTCTTTAACGACCCGACAGTAAAAGATGCTATCGAAAAATCCAATTTGAAAAACCGCACGTTAATCCATTTGGAGAATCCTACATTGCCCCCCAAGACTCCGGTGGATGATAAATCGCTATGGTTTGATCCCTACTCACTCTAACGTTTATCCTGCAATGATTTGCAGGATAAATTTTATTGGTGTGCGTACATATTAATGTACTGCACCATACGCGGAAAATGCGCGCGGTTAGGGCTGCTGCCATGGGGCAGCGCCTGATGCCAGATAATTAAATCCCCTGCCTTTGCCGCAATCGGTTTTACTGGCCACTGCGACCAATCCTGTTGTTGCAAATCTACTCCAGATGGCTGTTGCATTAACCAATTATCAATTTTTTTGTGAAAGCCGGGTACGCAGCAGAAGGCCCCCTGATTCTCTGCCACATCGGTTAAATAAATTAATGCCTGAGTACCGAAAGGAATTGGCGGACGCAAATCCAGATCCCAATGCATTCCCGGCCCGGGAAATTTCCACTGATTAGTTTCCGGCGGATTAAATCCGGTGCGATCCGTAGAAACGACCAAATCGTCGCGCTGCCAGAGCTGATTAAAAATGGCGCGGATGCGTGGTGATTGCCGCGCAACTTCCAGGGCTGGATGGGCAAACAATTGCACCATGATTTTTTTCATATCGCCCTCAGGCTGATACCAGGATGCAGGATCGTCCGCGCTGATATGTAAATAATCCCAAATCGCAGTGCGCGCGGCAGCCGTTTCTTCTGGTGATAACACGCCGGGAACAATTAAATAGCCCTGCTCTTCCCAATGTGCCAATTGCTCACCACTCAAAGGCAAATTATTGGTATCTGCCAATGCCGATATTTCATTGCGCTGGCAAGCCAGCAACGCATTGTTCACCCGCTCAGTAATTAACGGATCAATCGCGCCGCCGTTGGCAAATTCCAGCCAACGCTCAAACTCAGCCACACTGCTAGATTGATAAACCTGCGCAATCGCCGGCTCCAAACCCACGCCCAATTTATCCAACAGTATGCGGTCCAACTGCCATTCTTCCGCTTTAATTGCATCCAACTGTGCACGCGCCATTGCCGAGCGATTAATGCGCCGCTGTACTTGTGCTTTGTGCCAAAAACGTTTCAGGTAATACACACCCAGCGCTGTTTTTTCATAGAAGTCCGGCAGTTGCAACTCATCAATCCCAGGCCGGCGCTCATAGGCAAATACAAAGCGCGGGTAAGTCCCCTGCTCATAACCGTAACGCAACAAGCTGCCCGCTTGCGGACGCGCATCGCGCTCGTACAAGGGCAATGTAAGTTGCGATTGGTTTTCGCGCAGTACAAAAGTATCGAACACGCGAATATCGGTAGTTAACTTTATATTTTCCAATTCATCTGGATGCTCAGGCACCGTTAAATGCCCGTGCAGTGGCGCTTGATCGCCATGCCCGATTTGCTGTGCGCTATGTTTATCCAATTGAAAAATAGTACCCAGATGCAGCGGCTGAATGCTGTTGCCACCGGCACTGGACAACCATAGATCCAAACGAATTTGCTGCGGGATTAACCAGCCATCCTCCGCTAAAAATTGTTGTAGATGACTGAAAATGGCGACCTGTGGCTCCTGGATTAAACCCTGGCGCATGGTCTCGGAAATAATCAGGTCAAACTCATGGGATGCCTGCCACTCGCAGGCATCGGCCTGCACAATAGCCTCGACTAAATCGCTGTTTTGCAATTGCAATTCAGTAAGCAATTTTTGCACATGCGCGAGCGATTCGGCATGAATATCCAACAGCGTAACTTTAATATTTTCAGACTCAAATAACGGCAATAAGGGCACAAGCAATAAACCAAATGGCCCGGTACCCGCATAGAGAACGCGCAGGGGTTGTTGCACATTTTCTGCTACGCCGAACGATGAACGGGTGGCCAGCTTTTTGCGCAAGGCCGCATAAACTCCCTGCATAAATACGCGCGTGCGCTCTACATCTTCTGCACACTGGGCGGCGGTAGTGGGGGATACCGCTTTACCTTGCGCAGTAATACTGGCACCTTCATCCAGAAACACATCCGGATGCAAATCCACCTGGGTAATTTCACACAGGCGAGCAACCAGCTCATCGACCAATGGTTTGGCGGGGCCAGCATGGGATGTATCAAGCAAACGGGAAACCAGAGCGATAAGCGAGTGCGACATCAGTTTTATCCTTAACGGAGTTTTATAAGGGGCGACAAAAAAAATCAATCAATTGCAGGCAACATTTCCAATAACTGTTGCCAGAGTAAATGTTTGGTGACCGGTTTTAATAAAATTCGCGCTGGCGCGAGCGATTGGGTGGTTTGTACATCCTGATCGATAATATTCGCCGTAAGGAAAATAATTGGTGTCTGCTGCCAACGAGAATCAGCACGCATATTTTTGGCTACTTCAAAACCATCCAGTTGCGGCATTTGCAAATCCAGAATCACCAAATCCACTTGCGCTTTTTCCTGCAACAACTCCCAGGCTTTTAAGCCATTATTCGCCTCCAGTAACTGCGCACCTGTGTGTTTTAATTGCTTATATAAAATCATGCAATTAATCGCATCATCATCAGCGAACAAAATCGTTTTTGTGTGCAGATCCGGCGCCTGCAACATAGGAGCCGCCAGCGCGTTGGTGGCCTGTTGCAATTCCGGTTCAGGGGTGACCAGCGGAAATTCCATAATAAAACGCGACCCTTTGCCCAGCGTAGATTCAACATGAATATGGCCACCGTGCTGCTCAATTAAATAGCGCGTTACCGTCAAGCCCAGGCCAGTGCCACCCGAGCGGCGATTGGCCGATGCCTCCAATTGGCTGAAGGGAATAAATAATTTGTGCATATCTTCTGGCGCTATACCTATGCCGGTGTCCTGCACAATTAATTGCAGTCCATCGGTATGGCGCTGACTGACAACAGCCACACTACCTTCATCAGAGTATTTAATACTGTTGCTAACCAGGTTAATCAAAATTTGCTCCAGGCGATTGGGGTCAGCCCAGATGCGCTCATCCTGCGCACTGCTATTAATCAACTGCAAATTTTTATTGGTCGCGAGCGGTTTAACAATCGAAAATACTTTTTCAATCAGCGGATGCAATTCCACCCAGCATTTAAATAATTCAATATTGGCTTCCGCCATTTTGGTGTAATCGAGAATATCGTTAATCAAATGGCTGAGCCTACGCCCACTGGAAATAATTAAATCCAGTTTTTTACGCGCATCGCCCGGTGGCAATTGCAATTCATCTTCCAGTGCCGAAGCCAAACCCACAATGCCGCCCACCGGAGTGCGCAATTCGTGCGATGTATTGGCGAGAAAGGCATCCTTAATCGCGTTGACACGCACCAGGGCGTGATTCAATTGTTTTTCTTTTTCTAGCGCGGCCAATTCTTTTTGATGGCGATACATTAAATAAAACACTCCCACCAACAATAATGCGTAGCCGCCATAGGCCCACCAGGTTCGCCAGGGGGCAGGTAGAATACGCAGGCCTATATCCAATTGCTGGTCGCTCCACTGGCCACTGCTATTGGCCGCTTTTACCTGGAAGCGATAAGTGCCCGCCGGAATATTGGTGTAGGTAGCGCTGTTTTTGCTGCCTATATCATTCCAATCCTTATCGAACCCCTCCAAGCGGTAGGCGTATTGATTAAAGGCCGGCAAGTGATAGCTGAGCGCCGCAAATTCAAAGGCAAACATGCTGTGCGTGTAGTTCAACTCCAACTGCTCAATCAGATTCACGCTTTGCACCAGCGGGGAATCATGGGTGCCGGGAATTACCTCGCGATTGGTAATTTTCAAGCGGGTCAGCCGCACCGGAAAATTCGCTGCATCCCAGCTCATGTGCGCTGGATCGAAGCGGCTCATTCCTTCAACGCCGCCCACATAAAGTTCACCGCTGCTCGCCTGCAGCATAGCGCCGCGGTTAATGGTCACGGCGTTAATGCCATGGCTGTTATTAAATGCAGAGATGGAGAGTGTATTCGGGCTCACCCGCGCCAGGCCCTGATTAGTGCCCAGCCAGATATTGCCATCGTTGTCCTCAATAATTCCGGTGACCACCAGATCGGGCATGCCCTGCTCCAGCCCCAATTGCATCAGCGGCTCATTATCACCAACCCAGATAAATACCCCGGCATCGAGCGTGGCTATCCAGACGCGCCCGCGCGAATCCTCAAACACACTGCGCACCATCAAACTGGGCATTTGCCGGTTGCCGGTATCGTGACGACCAAAATGCACGTAGCTATCACTGGCCGGGTCATAGCGATCCACCCCGTTGGTGCCGCCAATCCACAGGCGCTGCTGGCGATCGCGCAGCAAACTGTAAATATCCTGATTGGAAATTCCCTCCCCGGCCCGATGTGGTAGCAGCACCATAAATGTCCCGCTCACGGGATCAAACCGGTTCAGGCCGCCCTCCTGGGTTGCCAAAAACACTTCGCCATTAAGGCCCGGCAATACATCCCAGACGATATTGGCGCTGAGGCTGCCGGGGCGTTGATCCGCCAGGAAATGGGTGAGCCTGCCCTGGGTATCCAGGCGATAGGCACCATCGCTCCAGGTGCCTATCCAGATATTGCCGAGCGAATCGCGGGTCAAGGCGGTGACGGGTTTTTTGGGAAGGGGGAGAGGCAATGTACTGGCCGATAGATCGATAAAACTCTCATTCACCGGATTGAATTCATTGACCCCTTTCTCGGTGCCAATCCAGATACGCTTGTCCGGTAACTCCAGAAAACAGAGCACTCCCTTGTCATTCAATTCTGGCGCAGAAGGGTTGAGGGTTTGCTGGTAGTTGCTGACCTTGTCGCTACTGCGATGGTAAAGGCTGATACCGCTGGGAAAATGGGTGATCCACAAGTTGCCTTCGCGATCGAAAAAAATGCCAACTGTCTTGTCACTCGCCAGAGATTGCAAATTGCCCTGTTGGTGGTGATAACTCGTCCAGATTTTGCTGGACAGGTTATAGCGCAACAGGCCAATGCCATCGCCGGCAATCCATAAATGGCCCGCCTGATCATTGCGAATATTCCAGACGGAATTGCTACCAACGGTTTCCAACGGAGGTAAATGCCGAAACTCGCCAGTACGCGGGTTAAAGATATCCAGTCCGGTAATATGCTGCCCCAGCCACAAATTGCCCTCAGTATCCTCCGCCAGTGCGTTAATCCGGTGGCCGGAACTGCCGCCCGCATCGCTGCGGCTGTGGGGATAAAAATGAAATTTACCGCTCGCCAGATCGAACTGGGCCAGCCCCGCATCGCTGGTACCCAACCAGATACGCCCGGCCGAGTCCTCAAACAGGGAGCGAATCGTAGTGATGCGCGCGGTAGCGTCTCCAGTTGGCCATTTGAACTCCTGCGCCTGGGTGCGCTCCGGGTTAATGACAATCAGGCGCCCGCCATCACCGACATACAAATTGCCCTGGCGATCCTCCAGCAAGGAGTAGATATTGTTGTGCGTCCCCAGCTCAGCCTGGGTAAAGGGGACAAATTCATCGCGCCGGGCATCGTAGCGACACAGCGCCTGTTCCGCACCCACCCACAGGTCGCCGCGACTATCGCTCAACAGCGCCTGCACGAAACGTCCACAGACGTTATCGCGATCTGCGCCCTTGCCCGCATAGTTTTTCAGCTCCACGCCGTCATAGCGCAGCAGGCCTTCGCCACCACCAAACCACATAAACCCCTGGCGATCCTGGGTGATGGTCACCAGATTATTCAAGGCTTTTTGACTGGCCAGATCATCCAGCCGGACCTGTTCAAAATGAATATCCGCCCGTGCCAGTGCGCAGGGCAATAGCAACAGGAGCAGCAGACAAGTGCGGTTGATGACAGGGCTTATGCATGACCAGTTCATGCAACAAAGTTTAGACCGCACCGGTAGACTTTGCCGCCTGTTAGCAGGACTTTACCAACCCTTTTGCAATGCGCAAAAAATCACAAAAGTCGCGTTTATCCCCAAGCTGTCATCAAAACAGCAAATTTGTTTAACAATGCTTATATAGGTTTTGCCGGGAACCACCCTTATCCAAATACTCATCAAGGAGATTCCCATGTTAAAGCCCCTGCACCTGCTGGCCAGCGCCGCGCTGGTTTTGCTTATGCCACTCACTGCTGCCGCCCACAGCGATAGAAGCGAAAGCTATTCAAAGGGAGACAACAATAGCGCCAGCGTACAACTCGGCCCGCGCCCGTTTTATTTAGTGAATGACATGGATGAAAGTTCACTCAAGAAAAAACTGCAAAGCTGCGCGAACGGCCCTTTTAAAAAAACCAACTTCTCTATTGGTCATCGCGGCGCACCACTGCAATTTCCCGAACACACCAAAGAATCCTATGAAGCCGCCGCCAAAATGGGCGCAGGCATTTTGGAGTGCGATGTCACCTTCACCAAAGACAAACAACTGGTATGCCGCCACTCACAGTGCGACCTGCACACCACCACCAATATTCTCGCCACACCACTGGCGAGCAAGTGCAGCCAAAATTTTTTGCCGTTTGATCCGGTGAGCGGCAAAGCAGCCAGTGCCAATTGCTGCACCAGCGATATCACCCTCGCTGAATTTAAAACCCTGCAAGGTAAAATGGATGCGTTTAATCCCAAAGCCACCACAGCCGCAGAATATTTGCAGGGCACTGCCAACTGGCGCACCGACTTATACGCAAGCCGCGGCACACTGCTCACCCACGCCGAAAGTATCGAGCTGTTTAAAAAGCTCGGCGTAAAAATGACCCCCGAATTAAAATCCGCCAGCGTGCCTATGCCATTTAATGGCTATACCCAGGCCATGTACGCGCAGCAATTAATCAATGAGTACAAAGCCGCCGGCGTAAAAGCGCGCGATGTATTTGCGCAATCATTTGATATTGCCGATGTGCGTTACTGGATTAAAAACGAGCAGGAGTTTGGCAAGCAAGCCGTTTACCTGGACGATGCCGATGTTCCCGCTGATGTTCCCACTGCGGCTGATTTGCAACTCTACGCTGACGAAGGCTTCAACATTGTTGCACCACCGATTTGGGTGCTTCTCGCATTGGACAAGAACAATAAAATTGTTGCCTCCGATTATGCGCGCAACGCCAAAAAAGCCGGTTTGAAAATTATCACCTGGTCATTTGAGCGCTCTGGTCCATTAAAAACTGGCGGTGGCTGGTATTACCAAAGTGTGAGCCCGGCGATCAATAACGACGGCGATATGATGGACGCACTGCATGTATTGGCAAAAGATGTTGGCGTGATCGGCATTTTCTCCGACTGGCCGGCAAGTGTGAGCTACTACGCGAGCTGTATGAATTTGAAATAACAACGTTTAAACATAATTAGCCCGGCACAACGCCGGGCTAATTATTTTCACCCAGCCACTCCTGTGCTGCCGCGAGTGTATGTTGTAATTCCAGCTGCAAGTGTTGCCAGCCAGGCGCAGAGTTTTCTACAGTTTTTTGATCGAGCAATTCGGTTTCCAGTGCTTGCGCAGCAGCAATAAAATCGGCAGCTCCCAGCATGCCCACAGTGCCGCGCAAGGTATGCAACGCCCGGGCGCAAGCTTCCCAATCGCCCTGCTGATATAACTGTTGCAAATTAGCGACGGATTTTTCGGTATTGCTTAATAAATTGCCCACTAACAGCCGTGTTTTTTCTACATGACTGCTACTGGCCGCCGACATGGCCAGCAATTTCTCAATATTAAATTTTGGTGATGCCGCTATTTTTTTTGCGGTGGCCGCTGCCGGGGCAGCAGCAGCCAGAGTTAACGCGGTTATTTTTTCTGCAGGCAAATGCCGTGCAATAGTTGCCAGCATAATCTCGGTTTCAATCGGTTTGGCGATAAGATCATTCATACCTGAGGCGATGCATTCATCGCGCTCAAACTCCATCACTCCAGCTGTCATTGCCAACACTGGCAATTCCAGTTTTAATTCACTGCGAATAATTCGTGTTGCGGTAAAGCCATCCATCACCGGCATCTGCACATCCATTAACACCAGGTCGTAGGTGTCAGCATGTGCGCGCAAGTGTTCAATTGCTTTTTGGCCATTTTCAACAATATCCAGGGTCGCACCGGCGCGGGTTAATAGCTCACGAGCGACCACCTGGTTAAAGTCGTTATCTTCCACCAGCAACAGATGCGCGTTTAATTGCATTGTCGCCGCCGGGGAAGCCTCCGCGATGTTAGTAGTGTCCAGCACCAGTAACTCATGCAGGGTGTCGAATACACTTGATGAGGTAAATGGTTTAAATAAATACCCCGAGGGTTTTTGGGCATCGCTAAAGGACTTTTCTTGCTGCAGAATTTTTTCGCGCCCGAAGGCATTAACCATTAACAGTAGCGGTGGTGTTTGCGCCCCCAGATGCATACGAATTGCTTCCAGGGTATTAATGCCATTCATTCCCGGCATTTGCCAATCCACAAAGATAGTATCGTAATGCAAGTGTTGGGCTTTAACATGGCGCACCAGCTCCAGCGCTTCCTTGCCGGAAGTTGCCGTATCTGCATGCCAATGCCAGAGCTGGATAATTTTTTTCATCGCCTCCAGGCTGCCGGGGTTGTCCTCCACAATTAACACGCGCATTTCGCGTTTAAACGCAGAGGCAGATTGTTCCAACGCTGATGTAGAGGCGCTGACAAACGGCAGGGTTACACTGAATTCACTGCCCTGGCCATGAATACTGCTCACATCAATCGTGCCGCCCATAATTTCGGTCAGGCGACGCGAAATTACCAACCCCAAACCTGTGCCGCCAAATTTGCGCGTGGTGGATGAGTCCGCTTGCGTAAAAGGAGAAAACAAGCGCGCTAATTGCGCCTCGGTCATACCTATGCCGGTATCGCGCAAGGTAAATTGCAGCACAACTTTTTCCGCCTCTGCCGACACTCGTTTTACACTGAGATCAATTTCACCCTGCGCGGTAAATTTAATCGCATTGCTCACCAGATTCACCAGAACTTGCTGCAATCTATGCGAGTCGCCGTACATAAGTGAAGGAATATTTTCATCGGCACTGATAATCAACTCGAGATTTTTATGCGCGGCATTAATGCTCATCAAACTCGCAATCGCCGAGAGCACATCGGTCAGGGAAAACTGCACGGGCGATAACTCCATACGCCCCGCTTCAATTTTGGAAAAATCGAGAATATCGTTAATGATATCGAGCAAGGATTTACCCGCGACTGAAATCATATCCAGGTATTTTTTCTGCTCGGCGGAGAGACCGGTATTGGCCAGCAATTGCGCCATACCTAACACCGCATTCATGGGTGTGCGAATTTCATGGCTCATATTGGCCACAAAATCGCTTTTGGCTTGGTTGGCATGTTCCGCCTGTTGTTTGGCGAGGCGCAATTTCAATTCCGCCTGTTTGCGCTCGCTGATGTCGCGCGCTATGCCAACAAATAAAAACTGGTCATCCAAACGCATGGCATTGATGGTCAACTCCAATTGAAAACAGGTGCCATCTTTACGCATACCGGGCAGTTCCACACTCGGCTTACCCACCACCGTAGGTGTGCCGCCAGCGAGAAAGCGGCGCATACCCGCCTCATGGGCGGCGCGCATATTTTCCGGAATTAACAGCGTAATATTTTTACCGATGATCTCTTCCGGCACATAGCCAAAAATTTTACTCGCGGCCAAATTAAACGATTCGATATTGCCCTGCGCATCAACAGTGATAATTCCTTCACCGACATTGTCCATCACCGTGCGCATGCGCAATTCTTTTTCGGTGGCAGCGCGCTCGGATTCAATAATGCGCGCGGTCACTGGTTTTATTTGCGAATGCAATACCAGGGCACCGCCCACCACCAATAATAAAAATAGCGGGATGCTCCAGCGAAATTGTTCGCGAATAGGATTCAACAGTGAGCGAGTGTCCTGCTTGATAACAATGCCGAAATTTTCTCCCGGCAAGGGCGCATAGGCGGCAACCACGCTGACATTTTCAAAATCCAGACCTTTAAAAATACCGCTTTGCCCGGCGGAGGCAAGGTTCATAGGTGTTGACTGTCCGTAGTTATTGCTCATCGCCGCGCGATACACATCCGCATGGCTTTTATCCGGAAAGCATTGCAAATGATCTGCCTGGCGCACGCACAAACGGGTTTCACTTTGATCACCCAGGTCATCGCCCATAAGTTGATGCACTATGTGCGAGAGCGGCTCTTCAATTTCCAGCGTGCCCAGCTGTTCGCCGTCATCGTGAATGGGCAAGCGCAGCTTCATTAGGAAGGTTTTATCCCAACTGAGGCTCGCGCCCTCGCTCAACAATTTAACCGGCAAGGTATTGGTCTGGGAAAAACTGCCCACGCGCAACAGCTCGTGCCCATCGTTATCGTAAATCGCCACAGCACTTGTGCCAGACGCGAGGATATTGTTGGCAATGGAGTTAAGTTCATAACGCACTACCTTGTTATCCGGGTTGCTCTTGAGTGTGCGACTGAGGGTATAAAGGCGCGTGCGGCTGGCGTTGAGCCGCGCTTTGCTAAGCACTTGCTCCACACCCAGATTAAAGATGGCGGTTTGGGTTTTCAGGGTTTGGCTGAGATTTTCGCCGAGGGTTTTTTCAAAAGTCGCCTGCTGGGCCGCGAAGCCGGAAACACCGACAGACAAGGCTGCCACCACCAGCAACGCGGTACCGCCCACGACAATTTTATCGCTATCGGCAAAATAAGCCCGGCTGCGGTACCAGTCGGTATCGCGCCAATGGCGCCACAGACCAAAGCTAACCACCAGCAAACCGACTGCCGTATGCACCGCCATACGCGTCACGGTAATGCCGTACAAATGTTCCAGCTGCAACAAATAGCCAATCAGGCCCGCCAACCCGAGAAACGCAATAAACAAGGTAGATAGTTGCAGCAGAAATACGGCTGCGCGGCTGGCAACCCGGTGCGCCAGTATTAGCACAAAGCCAACAAGGAGAAACGCCAGCGTGGTGTTCGGCGGCATGCGGCCCGGATGGGGGTTTGCATCCAGCAGCCAGGCGTGAAAAGCTGGCCTATCCAGCGGGAAATTAGCGCCCGCCAGATGCTCGATCAATTCCAGCGAGGTCAACGCGACCAACACCGCTCCAATCACGCGCTGACCGCGCATTGCCCAGGCAGGCACCAGCAACGGCAGCAGCAAGGCAACGCCAGTGAGGGTAAATGCCAATGCTGTATTGAACACCATGGCAATCAAATCGGGGCGCAACTGCACCAGTAGCGGATTGCGCGCGAACCAGCCAGCGATAACAGCAACCCCCAATGCCATCACCAACCCGCCCGCCAGAGTTTGTGCGGTTATACGTGTATTCATTCTGCCTGCAACCATCAAAATTCTGCTCTAAGCCTAGACCATGGTGCGGGTAGCGGGAGCGCAGCGGTAAGGATTCTCCCTAGACAGAACTGAGGTTATTCACAAAATTTACAAAAACCGCCGTGCGTTCTCGGCCGATGGCAGGGCGCAATAACTATAACGCCCGAACAACCTGTACCTATTGCGTGCGATTAACAAATACAGCCAGTTGCGTAAGCGGACCGGAAAAATGCGCAAAATACCGCACCACCGCCAGGGCAAGGGTAGCTGGCGCATAATCGCTAAAAATGCATCGCTGTGGGTAAACAACCGCCCACGAGAAATTAACAGCATGGTTTCATAATCGCTTAACGGGAAACCAAAATACGCAAGCAATGCCTGCCCCGGCGGAGATTGCACAGAGCAAAGTTTAAAATGGTGCGCAGAATCAAAACGAAGAATAAACCGGGTCCAGCGATTGCAGAGTTTGCATTCGGCATCAAATAAAATAATTTGCTCGTGTTCGATTAGGCTCATCAAATCGGTGTTATCCATTACGATTCTCCTGCTATCTCATCAACGTTTGCTGCGGTAATCCATCACCATCAACCCAATCGCGGCCGGCACTATGGCGAGCAGCGCGCCCAGATCCACCCACAGGTGCGACCAGATGGATTGTTGCAAAGAGATATAAATATCCTGCGGCGCCCAGCACAAGATTGTGAGCGCAAGTGCGAGCCAGATAATGGGGTCGGCGTAGCGGTTTCCCGCGTATATCAGCAGTAGCATCAAAAGAGAGAAGGCCTGCAGCGTGGCGCCGAAGAGTTTGAACCACCAATGTTGTAGTGCCAGGGCATCGGCAGGTAGCCCGAAACTGACCAGCACTTGCTGGTGATACTCAAGCATCACCGAGCCATCACCCCATAACGTCATCACTATGGCTACCAGCACATGACCTACCGCCACAAGATACAACCAGCCCACCAGGTATTTACGTCTGCTTTTCTCTGTATCGCGTCTGTTCATCTGCATCGCTTTTTCATCCTTTTACTTGACCCAGGTCAAATCATTCTGTAATTTCAGAATATACTGAAAATTCAGGAATTACAAAATGCCAGAAAACCTCACCCCAATGATCCAGTCCTGCATCCTCCACTTTGGCGAGATGGGCAGCCGCTGGGGCATCAACCGCACCGTGGGCCAGATGTACGCCCTGCTGGTACTGAGCAAAGAGCCGCTGTGCGCCGATGACATTACCGAAGCCCTGGGCATTTCCCGCTCCAACGTCAGCATGGGCCTGAAAGAATTGATGTCCTGGGACCTGGTGAAACTGCAGCATCGCCCCGGCGAGCGCAAAGAGTTTTATTCAGCGCCAGGCGATGTGTGGGATATCGCCAAAACCCTGATTGAACAGCGTCGCAAACGCGAGATTGATCCTACACTTTCCACACTGCGCAACTTGCTGATCGACACCCCGGCCAATGACGCCGAAGCCTACGCCCAGCAGCGCATGCGCGAAATGCACGAGCTGATTGAAATGCTCACGCTCTGGACGCAGGAAATCCAGCGCCTGGATTCC
>JAGKWY010000242.1 GCA_021151625.1 Gammaproteobacteria bacterium
CCAGCTCTCAGCGCACACTTTGGTCAAAGCTGCGGTCAGAGTGGTTTTACCATGGTCAACGTGACCGATGGTGCCCACGTTGACGTGGGGCTTGTTACGCTCAAACTTTTCTTTAGCCACTTTCTATTCCTCCAAAAGATGAAATATCAAACTATTCGTAATCTCGGATCATTTTGCCTTTTGCAATAATCTCTTCAGCGACATTGCGCGAGGCCTCCTGATACTTCAGGAATTCCATGGTGTAGGTCGCACGCCCCTGAGTTGCCGAACGCAACGAGGTCGCATAACCAAACATTTCCGCCAGTGGGACTTCAGCATTAACGACTTTACCGCTCACACTTTCATCCATACCGAGGATCATGCCGCGACGACGATTTAAATCGCCGACAACATCACCCATGTTTTCTTCCGGGGTAACCACTTCTACTTTCATGATGGGCTCAAGCAGAACCGCACCACCCTGCTGGGCCAGCTTCTTGGTCGCCATAGACGCCGCGATTTTAAACGCCATTTCTGACGAGTCAACGTCGTGGTAAGAACCATCAAAGACAGTTGCCTTCAGACCAAGCAGCGGGTAACCGGCCAAAACGCCATTTTGCATTTGTTCGGCAATACCCTTCTGGATAGCAGGTACATATTCTTTGGGGACAACACCACCAACGATTTCGTTAACTCACCCATACCACCAATAATCGTTTGACCAGTCTCTTCGTCAGTTTTAACACGAAATGAAGGATCTTCCTGAGCCAACTTACTCAGAGCAACACCCATTTTTTCTTGATCAGCCTTGGTCTTTGGCTCAACCGCCACATGAATTACCGGCTCCGGGAAATCCATGCGCTCCAGCACGATAATATTGTTTTGATCACACAGGGTATCGCCTGTAGTGACATCTTTCAGACCAATAACCGCGGCAATATCGCCCGCTAAAACCTCTTTAATTTCTGAGCGCTGGTTCGCATGCATTTGCACCATACGACCAACACGCTCGCGACGCTCTTTAACCGAGTTATATACCGCATCGCCCGAGCTCAACATGCCCGAATAGACACGAATAAAGGTCAAACTCCCCACAAAGGGGTCGGTAGCGATCTTAAAAGCCAAGGCAGAAAATGGATCCTCGTCATTGGCATGGCGCTCAGCAACGGTCTCACCATCCTCGAGCACACCTTCTATTGCTTTAACTTCTGTCGGAGAAGGCAGGTATTCGATAACAGCATCCAGCATCGCCTGGACACCTTTATTTTTGAAGGCAGAGCCACCAATAACCGGGATAATCTCACCAGCCAAAGTGCGCGCACGAATCCCAGCCTTGATTTCAACCTCAGACAGATCTTCACCGCCCAGATATTTTTCCATCAGCTCTTCTGAAGACTCAGCTGCCGCCTCCACTAACTGCTCGCGCATTTTTTCACACAGCACCAACAAATCAGCAGGAATAGGCCGATATTCAAAGGTCATCCCTTGATCAGCTTCATTCCAGATAATTGCTTGCATTTTTACGAGATCAACAACGCCCTTGAACTCATCCTCAGCGCCAATCGTCATTTGCAGAGGAACTGGATTTGCCCCCAGGCGAGTTTTGAGCTGCTCAATAACACGCAGGAAACTTGCGCCAGTGCGATCCATCTTGTTAACAAACACAATGCGCGGAACTTCGTACTTGTTAGCTTGACGCCATACGGTTTCAGTTTGCGGCTGAACACCTGAAGAGCCACAGAGCACAACCACAGCACCATCAAGCACGCGCAAAGAGCGCTCCACTTCAATGGTGAAATCTACGTGCCCGGGAGTGTCAATCACATTAACGCGATGTTCGTCGAATTGACCTGCCATACCTTTCCAGAAGGTAGTAATGGCGGCAGATGTAATGGTGATGCCACGCTCCTGCTCCTGCACCATCCAATCGGTGGTAGCAGCACCGTCATGCACTTCGCCAATTTTGTGCGACAAACCGGTATAAAAAAGAACGCGCTCAGTGGTGGTAGTTTTACCAGCATCCACGTGCGCACAGATACCAATATTGCGGTAGCGT
>JAGKWY010000141.1 GCA_021151625.1 Gammaproteobacteria bacterium
CATGAAAAGAACATTCCAACCCAGCAATCTGAAGCGCGTTCGCAACCACGGTTTCCGTGCTCGCATGGCTACCAAAGGTGGTCGTTTGGTTTTGGCTCGTCGTCGCGCCAAAGGCCGCAAAGCACTGACCCAAGTTTAATTGGTCTGCGCTTCCTGGTTCACTAGCAGCTTGTTGACCTTCGTTATTTGATTGGGTGAATAAAAGTAGTTGATGAGGGTTTAACCAAGACTACTTTTTTGTGCACTTATGTCAGCCACAATAGAATCTCAACAGTCTGCTAGTTTGAATCAACCTTCTGATTCTCCTCCTGCTTTACCCCTTAATTTTCCTAAATCCTTGCGTTTGCTCGAAGCAACTGATTTTCAACAGGTCTTCGACGATGCCCCGTTTCGCGCATCACATCAACATTTTCTGATTCTCGCCCGCACCAACCAACGCAATATAGGTCGATTAGGCTTGGTCATCGCCAAGAAACATCTGCGCCTCGCAGTTGAACGCAATCGTTTCAAGCGCTTGATCCGCGAAAGTTTTCGTACTAGTCAGCGCGACTTTGCCGGACTCGATGTCATAGTGCTGTCACGCAAGGGTCTGGAAAATCTGGGCAATGCTGAATTTAGCCAGCAACTTGACCAACAATGGCAACGAATTTTCAAAAAAGCACGCCAGCATAGGTTAAGATCGCAACCCCAAACCCACGGGGGTTAATCCGGGTATGTCACTGGTAAAAACCTTGATCAGCAAACTGCACCAGTTATTGGTTTGGGCAGCTATCAAGCTAATCCATGTTTACCGCTATTTATTAAGCCCCTGGATTGGCAACCAATGTCGTTTTTACCCAACCTGTTCCCATTATTCGGAAGAGGCGCTTAATCGCTATGGTTTTTTTATCGGGACTTATCTAACCCTGCGTCGCCTTATAAAATGCCACCCCTGGCATGAAGGCGGATTGGATCCAGTCCCCGAATTGAAAAAAACCTGTTGTTCACACTTTCACTCACACCCTACAGATGGCAGTCATTAAGATGGATTGGCAAAAAAACCTGTTAATTGCGGGTATTCTCGCGACCTTGTTACTTCTGGTTATTCGCTGGCATGAATACCAGGAAAAACTCCCTGCCACTACAGCTGCAGTAGCTAGCCAAACCAGCAGTTCGGTTGCCGGTGATGCAAGTATTCCTGCTGCATCCAGTGAAATCCCTACGGCTGTTGGGCAAGAGTTATCTGAAGCTGAGAAAGTGAAGCAGGCACAACAACATCTTATCAGTATCAAAACCGACAGCCTGGATGTAACCATCAATCCCTTGGGTGGTGATATTGTCGAAGTGGCCCTGCCACGCCATTACGCCCAGTTAAACACTCCCGACCAACCCTACGTGTTGTTGGACAATCGTGACAACCATACTTATATCGCGCAAAGTGGTTTGATCGGCACCAATGGCACTGACACAGCTGCCGGCCGCCCACTGTTCACCAGCGAACAGCAAAGTTATACCCTGGCTGATGGCAAAGACCAGCTGCAGGTAGATTTGGTATTACAACAGGGTGATGTGAAAATCACCAAGCGTTTTACCTTTACCCGCGGTGAATACCTGGTCAATGTTGACTACTTGATCGACAACCAAAGTGGCTCTGATTGGTCAGCGCAACTCTATGGCCAGATCAAGCGCGACAGTCAAAACTTTGTCAAAGTCAGCGCCCTTGAAATGAACCCATTCCTGGGTGCCGCAATTACAACCACCGAAGAAAATTACAAAAAATTCACTTTCGCTAATATTGCCGAATCAGAATTCAAAACAACTCGCCAGGGTGGCTGGGTTGCTATGGTGCAACACTATTTCATCAGCGCCTGGATTCCCGATGCCAGCAGTGATAACACCTACACTTTGCGCAAGTTAGGTACAAATGACCTCTACTTGCTGGGTTTTACTGGCAAAGTGAATACAATTGCTCCAGGTACTCAGGGAGTAATCAATGCCAGTTTCTACGCAGGCCCGAAAGATACCGAGCGCCTGGAAGAAATTTCACCTCATCTGGATCTGACCGTAGATTACGGCTGGCTCTGGTGGTTGTCCAAACCGCTATTTGCATTCATGAAGTTTATCCACGAGTACGTGGGTAACTGGGGCTTGGCAATTATCAGCCTGATCGTATTGATCAAAGCCCTGTTCTTCAAACTATCTGCTGCCAGCTATAAATCTATGGCGAAAATGCGCAAGTTAGCGCCGAAAATGGCAGAAATGAAAGAGCGCTATGGCGATGACCGCCAAAAGTTCTCGCAGGAAATGATGAAGCTGTACAAAACCGAGCAAGTAAACCCTTTTGGCGGCTGCTTGCCATTATTGATCCAGATGCCGGTGTTCCTCTCCTTCTATTATGTATTGATGGAATCGGTCGAACTGCGCCACGCGCCTTTCTTTGGCTGGATCATGGATTTATCGGTAAAAGACCCTTACTTTGTGCTGCCAGTTATTTACGGCATCACCATGTGGTTTATGCAGAAGTTGAACCCGCAACCAACTGATCCGATGCAAGCGCGCATTATGCAAATGCTGCCGATTGTATTCACCGTGATGTTCCTCTGGTTCCCTGCTGGTATGGTGCTGTACTGGGTAACTAACAACTTGCTATCCATTGCGCAGCAATATGTGATCACCAGAAAAATCGATGCCGAACCTGCCACTAAATAAGTTTTTTCTATGATAATTACCGACACCATAGCCGCCATTGCCACCGCCACTGGCCGTGGTGGTGTCGGTATAGTCCGCGTCTCTGGCCCCAAGGCCAAACAGGTTGCTGAAAGTCTTCTTTCTATTAACTTGCAACCACGCCATGCCCACTACTGTGATTTTTCTACTACTGCCGGCGAAGTCCTCGATCAGGGCTTGGCACTGTTTTTTCCTGGACCCAATTCCTTTACCGGTGAAGATGTACTCGAACTACAAGGTCACGGTGGCCCGGTAATTCTGGATCTTCTGTTACGTGAAATTACCCGCCTGGGTGTGCGCCTGGCTCGACCCGGTGAATTTTCTGAACGCGCCTTCCTCAACGACAAACTGGATCTCGCCCAGGCAGAAGCCATCGCCGATCTGATCGATGCCACCAGTGAACAAGCGGCGCGCAATGCACTTCACTCCCTGCAAGGCGCTTTTTCCAAACGTATCCATGAATTGGTTGAAGCGCTGATCCACCTGCGTATCTACGTAGAAGCCTCTATTGACTTTCCGGAGGAGGAAATTGATTTTCTCAGCGACGGAAAAGTTGCCGGGGATCTGAATGGCATTATTCACAAGCTGGATAAAGTATTTAAGGAAGCGCGTCAGGGTGTATTAGTGCGCGATGGTATGCGCGTCGTTATTGCCGGCCGGCCCAATGCAGGAAAATCCAGTTTGCTCAACGCCCTGAGTGGTCGTGAATCCGCAATTGTCACCAGTATTGAAGGCACTACCCGCGATGTATTGCGCGAACATATCCACATTGATGGCATGCCGCTGCACATTATTGATACCGCGGGTTTGCGTGAAAGCCCGGACGAAGTTGAACAAATCGGAATACAACGCGCCTGGCAGGAAATCCAGCAGGCCGACCGAGTGCTTTTATTAGTGGACAGTCGCCAAACTCCGGATACAGATCCGCTGCAGATCTGGCCGGAATTTATTGCCCAACTGGAAAACCCCACCAAAGTTACCCTGATCCGCAACAAAATCGACCTGAGTGGTGAAACCGCCGGCCTGTTTGAGCAGGGCGATTCAACCTATGTCAGTATCAGTGCTGCAAATGGCTCAGGCATCGATGCGCTCAAGCAACACCTGAAAACAATTATGGGTTTTACCGAAACCGGTGAAAGCGGCTTTACTGCCCGTCGCCGTCATCTGGATGCACTTGAGCGCGCCCAATCCTTCCTTTATTCCGGTAAGGCCCAACTTCAGGGTTATGCTGCCGGCGAACTCCTCGCCGAAGACCTGCGTCATGCCCAGAATGCCTTGGGTGAAATTACCGGTGAATTTACCCCGGATGATTTGCTCGGGCGCATCTTTAGCAGTTTCTGCATCGGTAAATAATGACGGGGAGCAATCTCCGTCATTTTCCCCTTTTATCCTCCCTTTTTACTAAACCTTTCCCCAAAGGAAGGCTTAATACCGGCTTATCTTCAACTTTTTCCACACAGTTACACAGGTTATCCACAGAAAAATCTAGGTTTCGAATGTAAATTACTGTTTTAACGAGAATTTTTATTATTGGTGGCAATTGGATGTGTACAAACCTGTGGGCGTGAACGACAAAAACTGGGCAGGGTTTTGGGGATAAGTCGAGTTTTCCCTATTTTCTGTATAACTCCACTTCTTACAACCAGCTTTCAAGCAGCTTAAACCCAGCTTACCTAGGCCTTTTCCCGCTGGTTATTATTAACCTAAGACTATGAAATAAAATGATTTTTTTTACTTATCCACAAAAATAATGATCACTATATATAACAACATCATTAAAAACCCTAAATAACAAAATATTTATTTATCTATTTAAAAATTTCTTCTTTGTTGTAACGCGAACAAAATTTTTGAATAAGTTGATCTTTGCGCAGAGGACTTCAGTAACTCGATCCGAGACTGTCGGAGACATGGGTGAAGCAAGCGTTTTGCAAAGCATGCTTTGCGCGTAGCTGAACGACAACAGGTAAACCTGTTGGCCGTGCCACTTGTGGTCGACGACAAGCCCCCAAGGATGGGGTTACGGCGTGCCTCGGATCGAGTTGGCAGAGGCTGATTTATCTACGATGAAATTTATACTGATTAATCCCTGTACAAGTTTTGTGCAAAAGCGCGACTCGCTCTATAATGTCGCCCCTTTTGACCTGCAGGTCATTTTTCGGCTAAGTGCGCAGTTAGGCTGCAAGGTGTAAGCGATGATTTTCCCGGATCGTTTTGATGTGATTGTGATTGGTGGCGGCCACGCCGGAACCGAGGCTTGTCTAGCCGCGGCGCGCATGGGCTGCAAAACCTTGCTGCTCTCCCACAACATAGAAACCCTCGGCCAAATGTCCTGTAACCCGGCGATTGGCGGTATTGGCAAAAGCCATCTGGTGAAAGAAATCGACGCTCTTGGCGGCGCCATGGCATTGGCCACTGATAAAGGTGGAATCCAGTTTCGCGTCCTGAATGCCCGCAAAGGTCCAGCGGTACGGGCGACTCGTGCCCAGGCTGATCGAATCCTCTATAAAGCGGCGATCCGCGAAACCCTGGAAAACCAGAAAAACCTGTGGATCTTCCAGCAGGCTGCTGATGACCTGATTGTAGAAAATGACCAGGTGCGCGGTGTGGTCACCCAAATGGGCCTGAAATTTATGGCTAACCAGGTAGTGCTTACTGCCGGTACCTTTTTGGGCGGATTAATCCATATCGGTTTGCAAAATTATTCCGGCGGTCGCGCGGGTGATCCTCCTTCCATCGCTTTATCAAAACGCCTGCGCGAATTGCCGCTGCGCGTTGATCGTTTGAAAACCGGAACACCGCCGCGTATCGATGCGCGCACAGTGAATTTTGATGTGCTGGAAAAACAATGGGGCGATGAACCGCGCCCGGTGATGTCAGTGCGCGGTAATCGCGCCATGCAACCGCGCCAGATTTGCTGTTACATCACCCACACCAATGAAAAAACCCATGATGTGATTCGTCGTAACCTCGACCGCTCGCCGATGTACTCGGGTGTGATCGAAGGTATTGGCCCGCGCTACTGTCCGTCGATCGAAGATAAAATTCACCGCTTCGCGGATAAAGATTCGCACCAGATTTTTATCGAGCCTGAAGGCCTGACTACCCACGAACTTTACCCCAATGGAATTTCCACCAGCTTGCCATTTGATGTGCAGTTGGAAATCGTGCGCTCGATGAAAGGTTTTGAAAACGCGCATATCCTGCGTCCTGGTTACGCGATTGAATACGATTTTTTCAATCCGCAGGATCTGCAACACAGTCTGGAAACCAAAGTCATTGGTGGATTGTTTTTTGCCGGCCAGATCAACGGTACTACCGGTTACGAAGAAGCGGGCGCGCAGGGTATGCTTGCCGGAATTAATGCCGCGCTGCGCGCGCAGGAAAAAGCAGCTTGGTGCCCAACGCGCGATCAGGCGTATATCGGTGTGTTGGTGGATGACCTGATTACCCTTGGCACCAAGGAACCCTACCGCATGTTTACCAGTCGCGCGGAATATCGCTTGCTGTTGCGCGAAGACAATGCCGATTTGCGCTTAACCGAAAAAGGTCGCGAGCTGGGTTTGATTGGCGATGAGCAATGGCAACTATTTTGCGACAAGCGCGAGCAAATCGAATTGGAGCAACAGCGCTTGCGGTCCACCTGGATTCAAGCCGGTTCTGCCGAAGCGGATGTTATCGAACAAAAAATCCAGACCAAACTTGCGCGTGAATACAGTTTGATGGATTTGTTAAAACGCCCGGAATTGACCTACGCTGATGTGGCGCATTTGAAAGGTGAAGCCATCGCCAATGAAGCGGCAGCGGAGCAAGTGGAAATTGAAGCAAAATATTCCGGTTATATCGAACGTCAGCAGGAAGATGTTAACCGTTTGCGCGCTTACGAAAATACAATTATTCCGGATGATTTCGATTATTCGCAGGTTGAAGGCTTGTCGAATGAAGTGAAACAAAAATTGACCGCTGCGCGCCCGCAAACCTTGGCACGTGCATCGCGTATTTCCGGTATCACCCCGGCGGCAATTTCGCTGGTACTGGTGTATTTGAAAAAACGCGGCGTACTTCAGCGTTTGAAAGAAAATGCACCGGAACAACAAGCCGGCTAATCGGTATTGAACATAGGCTAAAATTTTTTTCCGCTACGCGGGTACATTGAGTCGTATAAGTGATAGAAACAGAGTTACAAGATAAATTAAAGCAACAGTTGATACGCGGCGCGACTGAAATGTCTGTAGCGCTCACCGGCGAGCAAACTGAAAAATTATTGGCTTACATTCGTGAATTTGAAAAGTGGAACAAGGCCTATAATCTTTCTGCTGTGCGCGATGTCCAGCAAATGGTTGCGCGCCACTTGTTGGATAGTTTGAGTGTAGTGCCCTGGCTTACTTCACAAAAAATCGATGTGCAAAAAAAATTTCCGCTAACGCGGATGATTGATGTGGGGACCGGCGGCGGCTTACCGGGAATTCCATTGGCGATTATGTTTCCGGAAAAACAATTTACCCTGCTTGATAGCAACGGTAAAAAAACCCGGTTCTTATTTCACGTAAAAACCCTGCTGGGGTTAACCAATGTGACAGTAGAAAATCGCCGGGTGGAAGAATTTGCACCAGCAGAAAAATTCGAAGGGGTTATCAGCCGCGCCTTTGCCAGTTTGCAAGATATGACGGAAGGTTGCGCCAGCCTGATCAAACCTGATGGAATTTTCCTGGCCATGAAAGGCCTTTTTCCGGAAGATGAATTAGCGCCGATTAGCGATAAGATTGAATTACTGGAAACCATTAAATTAGTTGTCGCGGAAACCGATGGCGAACGTCATTTGTTAATCATGCGAGCCAAACAATAAAATTTTTCAACCACGCGGTGGTTATAGGATTGTCACTTGACCAAGATCTATGCGATTGCAAATCAGAAAGGCGGTGTGGGCAAAACA
>JAGKWY010000045.1 GCA_021151625.1 Gammaproteobacteria bacterium
CCGTGCCGTTTTTTAACAATAACAGCGACGCAGTAAGGCGCTCGATTGAATGCCTGTTCGCAAGGAACAGGGTAAGTCCTCAAGTGCCCTCCTCCTCTAAAGGCGGTATTGGTTGAGAGGCTAATTCCTGGAGATCTAATAATGAAAGTCCCAACTATCGGCAAACGCGCCCTGGCAGCGCTGGTTTGCACGGCTGCATTCGGCGCGACCACCGCCAGTGCCCAAACACTCAGCAGCAACTCGACCGGTACCAACAACGGTTTTTACTACAGCTTCTGGAAGGATTCCGGCGATGCATCCATGACCTTGGCAGCGGGCGGTCGCTATACCTCCCAATGGACCAACAGCACCAACAACTGGGTGGGCGGCAAAGGCTGGAACCCGGGCAACAGCTCACGGGTGATCAGCTACACAGGTAATTTCGGGGTGGATAACTCGCAAAACTCCTACCTGGCACTCTACGGCTGGACCCGTAGCCCGTTGATCGAATACTACGTGATCGAAAGTTACGGTTCTTACAACCCGGCTTCCTGTTCCGGCGGCACTGACATGGGCAGCTTCCAGAGTGATGGTGCTACCTACAATGTGCGCCGCTGCCAGCGTGTGCAACAACCGTCTATCGATGGCACCCAAACCTTTTACCAGTACTTCAGTGTGCGCAATCCGAAAAAAGGTTTTGGCCAGATTTCCGGTACCGTTACCTTCGCCAACCACGCCGCCTTCTGGGCGAGCAAGGGCATGAACCTGGGAACTCATAACTACCAGATTATGGCAACCGAGGGCTATCAAAGCCGCGGCAGTTCCGACATCACCCTGAGCGAAGGCACCAGTGGTGGTGGCACCAGCAGCACCCCGGCAAGCTCTACACCCACAGCAACCAGCAGTTCACGCAGCTCTACGGCGACCACTGGTGGCAGCGGCGTAGTGGTTCGCGCGCGCGGTGTGGCGGGCGGTGAACACATCAATCTGCGCATTGGTGGCAATACCGTTGCCAGCTGGAACCTGACTACCAGCTTCCAGGATCTTAGCTATACCGGCACAGCTGCAGGTGATATCCAGGTGCAGTACGACAATGATGCCAGTGGTCGCGATGTGGTCGTTGACTATATCCGTGTAAATGGCGAAACCCGCCAGGCGGAAGATATGACCCAGAACACTGCCTACTATGCCAATGGCTCCTGCGGCGGCGGCGGTAACTCCGAATTGATGCACTGCAATGGCGTGATCGGTTTCGGCTACACCTACGACTGCTTTAGCGGCAACTGTTCAGGTGGCAGCACTGGCGGCGGTACTACCAGCAGCGTGGCAACCAGCACCGGTGGTGGCAACAACAATAACTGCTCCGGTTATGTCGGCATTACTTTTGACGACGGCCCCGGCTCCAATACCACAGCACTTATTGCACTGCTCAAGCAACACAACCTGACGCCGGTAACCTGGTTCAACCAGGGTAACAATGTTGGTAGCAATGCGGCATTGGTAGCGCAAGAGCGCACAGTGGGCGATGTGCAAAACCACAGTTATACCCATTCGCACATGACCAGCTGGACCCAGGCACAGGTAGCCGATGAATTGAATCGCACCAACCAGGCCATCCAAAACGCTGGTGCACCCAAGCCAACCCTGTTCCGTCCACCCTACGGTGAAGTGAACTCCACTATCCAGGCAGCAGCGACAGCGGCCGGTTTGCGTGTAGTGACCTGGGATGTGGATTCACAGGATTGGAACGGCGCCAGCGCAGCAGCCATTGCCCAAGCGGCCAACCAGCTGCAAAACGGCCAGGTGATCCTGATGCATGATGGCAGCTACACCAACACCAATGCCGCTATCGCCCAGATCGCTTCAAACCTGCGCGCTAAAGGCTTGTGCCCGGGCCGCATTGATCCAGCGACTGGCCGTGCGGTTGCACCTTCCGGCGGCACTACCAGCAGCACCCCGGTAACAAGCAGCAGCCGTAGCAGCACACCCGTCGTTGTCAGCAGCAGTCGCAGCTCAAGCAGCGTTGCCACTGGCGGCGCCTGTCAATGCAACTGGTGGGGTACCCGCTACCCAATCTGCACTTCCACCGCGAGCGGCTGGGGTTGGGAGAACAACAAAAGTTGTATCACCACCAGCACCTGTAACAGCCAGGGTACTGGCGGCGGCGGGGTTGTGTGTAATTAATATTGCTTAGGTTCTGGCAATAAAAAAGGGGCAGAATTTTCTGCCCCTTTTTTATTCCCCTCTGCATCTCCTTTATCATGCCCACTCTGTTGTTACGCGAGCGGAAGTAAATGGCCGATTTAACCCTCACCCAACTGGTGTTGGTGTGTTTGATTTTTGTGTGGAGCGGTTTTGTGCGCACCGGGCTGGGCTTTGGGGGTGCGATGATGTCGCTGCCGCTACTGCTGTTGGTGGACAATCGTCCGCTGGTGTATTTGCCGATTGTGGCTGTGCATCTTTTAGTTTTCTCGACACTCACTGTGTGGCAAAACAATCGCAAGCGCAGTGTGACTGAAATAAAGCCTTCTACTGTGGATTGGGCCTACATCAAAAAATCCATGAAGATCATGATTATCCCAAAATTAATCGGCGTGGCCGGTTTATTAACAATTCCGGCGCATATCATCAGCGCGATTATTTTTGCGATTATTTCGGTTTACTCGATTACCTACATTTTAAATAAACCCTTTAAAAGTTCGCATCCGGTGAGTGATGGAATTTTTTTATCGCTCGGTGCTTACATTAGCGGCACTTCTTTAGTCGGTGCTCCACTCATCATGACCGTGTACATGGTGCATGTCGCGCGCGAAAAATTGCGCGATACTTTATTTGTGCTCTGGTTTATTTTGGTCAGCATTAAAATGGCGGCCTTTATTATTGCCGGTGTAGATCTGCAACTGCAGGCGCACCTCTGGTTATTGCCTGCAACCGCGATTGGCCATTTTTTTGGTTTGAAATTTCACGAGCGATTAGTTAACGCTGACCCAGTGATTTTTTATCGTGTGATTGGTTCAGCGCTATTAGTGGTGAGCGGGTTTGGGTTGGTGTCGTTTTATTGGTAATAGGTTGTTGGGTTCGACCAAGAAAGTATCAGCAAGACCGGCTAGTTTGTCGCTTAAATTTTCATTGTGGTTGGCATGGATCACAATTGGCATTATGGATGCTTAAAAATCAACAGCTCTCTGTGTTAGCATTTCTGTTGTTTATGACGACATCATTCCGCTGTTGATGTTTTTTAATCTCTAAACCACACATTCTCTTGGGATGGTTCTATGGCTCTCTCTATCGGTGAGTTCTCTAAGGCGACAGGATGCGCTATCGAGACAATTAGATATTATGAACGGGAAGGAATAATCTCCAAACCTTCGCGCACCCTTGGCGGGCACAGGCTTTATAGCAAAGCTAATGTGCAGCAAATGCGCTTTGTGCTCAAAGCGCGCCAGATGGGATTTACGCTTGCAGAGGTAAAGGAGTTACTTAATTTGTCACAAGACAGCGAGCAACCCTGTCAAGAAGTATTGGATATGGCAGATCGAAATCTGGTGGCGATTCAACAAAAAATTGATCAGCTAGCCAGTTTTAAGGAGGAATTAAAAGGACTAACAAAAACGTGTAAGAACTGTTGTGCAGGAAAATCCAGTGCATCAGAATGCAATATTATTGGCGCGATGAACTCATTAGCATATAGCGCAGTGTAAAAATAAAAGGGGCAACGCGAGTCGCCCCTTTTATTTTTTAATCAGCGAGTGTGTGGCCACTAGGCACAGACTTTGGAACTGTGTGACGTAAATCCAAATGCTCAGGGTCTGTCAGCGCATACATAAATGCCATTAACTCTTTGAACTCGTCATCACTCAACCGAATTTTCGGAATTTCTATGCGTTGCTCGATAGCGTAACGGGTATTGGGATTATTGGTTGCTATGAAATCCAACGCGTCCAGATCCAACCGCGAAGGCAAAACACATTGTGATATATCGTAGTTATTTAGCGATTTCTTCGCATCCAAATGGTGCTTGACTACATCTTCTAACATATCGAATGCACCATCGTGACCCCAGGGGCCGGTAAGTGCTACGTTGCGCAGTGGCGGTGTACGGAATTTGTAGCGATCAGCCTGGTTCTGGGTAACACCTTCACGTCCAAAATCTTCCCTGCCGTCATTGCCAACACCACCAAAGCCTGGACCGATTTGCGGTACACCGATGGCATGAAATTTCTGATCACTTAAGAAAGGTCCATTGTGGCAGGATGCACATTGAGCTTTGCCGGTAAATAATTTAAAGCCCTTGGCTGCATCTTTACTAATTGCACCTTCATCACCATTTAAATAGCGATCAAAGGGCGTATTGAGTGCAGTGCGGAACGCGCTGTTTTGGAAGTTAGCGATGGCCCTTCCAACATGTACGATGGTGAAGTTATCGATATTTCCCTTTAATTCTGGATAAGCAGCAAAAATCATTGGGCGATAATTAGGTTGAGCTTTAATACGCGCTACTAATTTATTCCAGACGGGCGTAAATACTGAGCCCTGTGCGGCGGCGGCGGCAGACACATCATTTTCATATGCCTGCCCGAGCATCTCCTGAATTTCAGTAAAAGCAAATATTGAAATTACTTCCAACAGATTATTAAATCCTGCCGGTAGCTCATCGCCTGCCGGTGTTAGGAATCCATCCGGGCTACTATCCAATTCGATTCGCCCATCATGCATTAGCGTCACAAATTCTTTTGCACCGCGATCAAACAGTGCCGGGGCATTGCGCTGCCCACGCTCCAACGGGTCAGTAGGTAATGGTGGATAAAAACCGGGGTTTCGGCCCACGCTGAAACCATGCGCGCCTTCGCCCAGGTTAATCGATAAACCGTCCGACGTTGCGGCGAGCGGTGAGTGGCAGGTTGAGCAAGAAATGTTGCGATTGCCGCTAAGCTCTTTATCAAAGAAAAATGCCTGACCCAGTGCAACTTTCTTCGCGTCCACCGGGGTGTAATCTGATGTTTTGATTGCCCGAATTTGATACTTGTTGTGACGATTCTGTCCATTGTTATCGTCATTGTCCCGATCACCTGCCCAAGTGTGAGTTGTGGTACATGCTGCAACAAGTACAACAGGTGAAATAAACAGTTTAATGAGTTTTGTAAACGATGTATGGCTACGCGGTTTTTTGTAGTTTTTGTTCACTTTGTTCATCTCCTTGATGTTCTAGTGAAGTATTGTATTTTTCCATCAGCTGCTGGGTCTTTTGTTTCAAGTCGTAGCTAGTGATGGCGTTTATGCCCAGATCGACAACCAGAGTTTCTTGAGAGCCACCTCCCGGGATGTATCCACAGAAATCGCGCAAATAGCGCTCGTAATGTTTTGATCGTAAATAGCCATCGCCCCCAAGCAATTTTTGAGCTATGTGAATAAGTTCAATGCCATTTTCGATCAGTGTGAGTTTTGCAATTGAACCTATTGCATCCCAATAGGTATCAAATTGTGGCGAGGATTGTCGCTCTAGCGCGCGATATAAAATCGCACGTGAAACTTCAACCAGGTGCGACATTTTTCCTATTTGCGCTTGCACATGCTGCATTGCCGTCAGTGAATTACCGTAACGCTGTTTGCAATCCAGGTCAGCAATACAATCTTCCATAATGGCTTGCATACGACCCAGTAATGGACATACCAGAAATACGCGGCGCTCGTTGAGAAAACGTTGTACGTGACTAAGCCCATCCTGAGCGACTAACACCCGCTCATCGGGAACATAAACATTTTTCAATTGCAAACTGGAAATACCTGCAGAACGCAAACCGGAAAGGTCAGAGGGAATGATGGAAAATCCTGCATCATCGCGCTCGACAATAAACACACTCAAATCATCGAAGTCATTTTGCTGAGTGCGTGCGTAAAGCATGAAAGTATCAGCAGTAGCACCGCCAGTTACGTAAAGTTTTTCACCATTAAGTAAATATCCCCCTTCAACTTTTTGCGCAAATGTTTTAAATGAGAAAGGATCTGTTCCATCGGTATAAGCAAACGCCGGTGCGCGTTCTCCAAAAACCATGGGCTTAACATAACGCTTGATGATGTCTTCACGGTCGGAGCGGTTAAGTGTATTGATTAATCCCGCACGCAAGGAAACGACTAATGGAAATCCGGAGTCGGTACTTAAATAACCGATTTGCTCCAGCATTTGCCCCCATAGCAAAGGAGAATTGCCCGCGCCGCCAATTTCCCTGGGCAAACCAAAGGAAGTCATACCCATTTCACAAGCCTTGGAAAAAATCTCTGCTGAGATCGACTCGCCAGATTGATCCCGGGTTAAAGCCTGAGGGTTTATTCGTGAGCGAATAAAATCGCTAAATCTTTCTTCTGCCACACTGGCAATATCAACAGTTGTACGCATAGTGTTCTCACTTGGAATTGCAATTCCATTTATCAAAAAAATGCTTAATAAGTTGGCATTGCCTCATCAACTTCAGTGGCCCACGCCTTAATACCCCCGACAAGATTTTTGACTTTTGGGAACCCTTCATCATTCAACAAGTTAACGGCTTTAGTGCCGCGCACACCGGATTTGCAATAAATGATGACTTCCGCTTCGCGACTAATTTCATCTAAACGAAACGGCAGTTCGGCAAGGGGAATTAATAAAGAATCGGGAATTGCACAAATGGCATGTTCTTCCGCCGAGCGCACATCAATTAACTGAATGTTTGCACCGGATAATTTTTCGGCGAGCTGTGTGGCGGTTATCAATTGTTCCAGAGCTATTGCAGGCGTGTCAGATTTCGGAGTAATGCCACAGAAATGCTGGTAGTCAATTAATTGAGTAATTGTCGGATTGGTGCCGCATATCTGGCAGTGGGGGTTTTTGCGTATGCTCAGTTCACGGAAGCGCATATCCAGAGCATCGAGTACCAACAGGCGATTGTAGAGCGGTAAGCCTTCGCCCAAAATAATCTTAATGGCTTCATTGGCTTGAATAGTTCCAATCATGCCAGGTAACACACCAATGACACCGCCTTCCGCGCAATTGGGCACTAATCCCTCTGGCGGCGGTTCGGGATAGAGGCAGCGATAACAGGGACCATGTTTGGCGGAAAATACGCTGGCCTGACCTTCAAAGCGAAAAATGCTGCCGTAGACTGTCGGTTTTCCCAGCAATACGCACACATCGTTTACGAGATAGCGGGTAGGAAAATTATCGGTTCCATCAATAATAATGTCGTAATCCCTGGCTATATCCATAGCATTATCGGAGGTAAATTTTTCTTGATAAATATTCACCTTCACGAAAGGATTAATGCGCGCAATGCTACGTTTGGCACTTTCAATTTTTAGTTCACCAACATTATCGGTGCCGTGAATAATTTGCCGCTGCAAATTGGAGGCTTCCACAATGTCCATATCTACCAGGCCTATACAACCAATGCCTGCTGCAGCCAAATACATAGCAATGGGCGAACCCAAACCACCGGCACCAATAATTAATACACTGGCTGCTTTCAGCTTTTTTTGCCCTTCAAGCCCGACTTCGGGTAAGAGTAGATGCCGGCTATAGCGTTGAATCTCCTCATGCGATAAATCAACACTGTTTGAATGGTTCATTGCTGTACTCCTAACATAAATGGTTGTTATCCAATCCTGGGTTATTGCATTTCTTCGATGACAACAGCATGCAATTGGTGATCACCGCGTTGTTGACTAAGCAGGTTGTGGACAAAAAATAATTTTTCTTGCCAAAGATAAGCTTTGGTTTCCACATAACCTTCATCAAACAAAAAATAAGGTCGCTTCAAATCCAGGTAATAATTTTTTACGGGTACCGAGACACCTTCGATTAAACGTGGATGAGCGGAAGCTTGTTCAACCGCCAGGTTTTCGCGGCTACCGCCAACATAAGCGGCGGTTTCCATAAATGCCCACTGATCTGCAAAATCCATTGCATATCTATGTAATTTAAATGGATAGTTTCCCGTCGCAATTAATTGGCCGTCTCGCTCAATGTCTGGTTGCAATTGTTTTACATAACGGGCGTAGGGAACCTGGCTAAATTCCTCAGGTGTAAACAGCGCTTGCAGTTCCGGCAACAATGAGCCGGATTTAGCAGCGGAGCTATGTTCGTCACCAATAATTACCGGGCGTAAAAACACACTCATACGCGCGAGCGTTTTTGATCCGCAGGTGAACTGGGTAATACCCTCAACCAGAATTCCTTTTTTATGAACGACGGAATGACTATTCAAATGAACGGTGTCACCATCATGAAATAAACAAGGTTCGAGATACTGAAGGTTCGCACCTGCAACTACGACTGAGGCACCATAGTTTTCAATCATTTTTTGAATGCTGACGGTATGGTCGCGCATCCAGCCCACCCAGGCACCTACACCGAGTTGCAGTAATTCACGTGAATGAATTTGCAAGGGAGTAAATAATGTTGGGCAGGCTGCTACGGATGACTGGGAAGTTCGCAGCATAATCAACCACCAGCAATTGCAGTCAGAATATCCAGTTGGTCATTATTGTTGACGGGAGTGTTAAGCTCCTCGGGGCGAAGTTGCTTACCGTTTAAAAAAATCTGGTGGACCTGACGAACCTTGCCCTCGGCGTCGTAAATAACCTGGCGTGCTTGTGGAAACTGTGAAACCAGCTTGCTGAGTGCATCGTTTGCTGTGGGGGCTTCGATAGAAATATTTTTCTGGAAGTTAACAAAGCGCAACAGAGTGCCGGAGAAAGACATATTCATAATTAATTCACTCCTTTCGGTAAGGTCGGTGATTTCTCGCAGCCGAAGCTGCGAGAAAAACAGTTATTCCTGGAAACAAAGCTCACCAGAAGTCGCTTTAAGATCTGCTACGGGGTTGGCTGGGTCAGTACACAGATCAAAGGTCACATTGAAACTAATTTCTCCGTGATTCAGACCAAGGAACGCGCCAGTACCACCGTGAAATTTCAAGGTTTCAACACCGGTAATCAAACGTGGTTGACCATCCGCGCCGTAACAGGATGCACCGGTTGCAATAAAATCATCTTCATTGCTGGTTAAGGTACCTGAGCGATCAAAGGTTCCTAAAACATGGCCGCCATGAACTGCACCGTCTTCACCTTCTTCGCTCTCTTCAGATTCGCCTTCTTCATGGCCACCAACACCTTCTGAACCGGCAATCGGGCCAGAAATCACAACGTGTTTTTTCTTGTGACGACCTTCCTGTGCTAACACAAATTGATAAGTACCGATTACACGTTCTGCATCAACAGCAGATTCTTCCATGGAGCCTTTTACAATTTGATAGCAACCTTTAAGTGGCTTTACTTTTTCATCTTTACGCTTGTCATCCGCACTTGAAAATGCGGAAAACATCAAGCTTGCAGATGCTGCTACAAGTGCAATGGCTAATTTATTGTTGGTCTTCATAAATACTCCTTTAGATTGTTGGTAATAGTTTTCAGTTAGTTGTATTGCATCCGATTGTGATTTTTAATACTTACTTTGATGGTTCCAATGAATGCCGCAAAAGCATGATTTTGCGAAGCTTCAATACTGTTTGCATAATCTGTTGAACGCTTTTTTGGGAGGATGAACTATAATGGAAATGATTGACTTTCCTTTGATGAATCTCCCGCCAACAATTCAAATGCTAAAACCTGTAGTTACTACAGGTTCAATAGCTTTTTTTATTTTTAGCTAAAAATTTTTTCAATTAGATTTATTGTGCAAATAGCTTGGTATGAGTTATAGATTGTGTTTATTTGTTGAAAATGTCATTGAGGCAATATTTATTTGTATGGAGTGGTTTTCTTACTGGAAGAAAATTGAAGTTTTAGTGATCAGTAGTTCACTAAATCAGATAATTTAACAGTAGTTAAAATTCCGTCTATGATGGGTTAGCCTGTCAAACTAACAGGCTTCCCTATTGGAGCAGGTCTGGATTAGAGCAAACGAGGAGTTAGGAGCGGCTGATGTTGCAAAAAATGCAGCAATCGAGTATTTCTTATTCTTGCAGCGGCATCATTTCTTTTGTGCATTCCAACCTAAAATACCGGCTTTCATTACTGAAACGTTAGTCCAGCCATTTTTTACTGCGCGATTTGCCGCTTCTGTAGACGCCCCGCAGGATTCGTTGTAACAATAAAAAATTAAGGCCGTTTTTTTGTCGGTGGGCAACTCATTTAATTCATATGAGTCATAACTGCTGAGTTTAATTGCACTTGGAATTACCCCTTGCGCGTTTCGCACAGACTCCGGGTTTGCATCTAACAGAGCTATGTTGTGCGATGGTTTTGCAACAACTTGCGCAACCTCATCTACGCTTGACAACTGAACTCCGGATTTCGGTGTTGTTTCAAAACATGAACATGACGCCATCAGTATGGTAAGCCCGATAATGGCGATACCTTTGTTAATAATCATAATATGTACCTGGTATTATTGAGTACTGAAATGAGGCGAGTTGAGGCTAAACAGCTGCCTCTTTTCGTTCTGCTATTGGTATTGGTCCAATAATAAGTACTTCCGGGTGCGGAAAGTGTTTAGTTTTTGTTACTGTCAACACCGCATTGATTAGAGCTACAGTTTGTATTTGGGGTTTCACAACAACTTTCGTTTACTTTTTTCCGGCGTGTAAAGAAGAAATATAGACTGATGATTAGTAACAAAGGAATGCCACAAATAAGAACTTCCTTAAATTGATCGGATGCAAAAAAGCTGGCTATGGCGGCGGAGCTGGCCCCTGCAAGGAAAATTCCTCCCAAGGGAATCGCGCAGCATGCAACACAAGCTGCAACGGCGAGCCCGGGTATCCATTTGTGTTTTCGTTCGGTCATAGCATCCTCCAGGATATTCAAGTAAACCCGATTGGGTAGTCTTGTGCAGGATAAAAGCTGGAGTAGCTATAGATTCAAGGGGCTTTTGATAAAAAATCAAAAGATTTGGGTTGCAAGATCGAGCGGTTAGACTGATTTCCAACCCCAGATAATCACGCCCATGCCAATAAAGGTAATGACTGCGCCCAGCACATCGGTGGTGGATAGTTTTATGCCATCTACAAATCGCAACCACATGAGCGCGACTATCACATAGGCTCCGCCATAGGCAGCGTAGACGCGTCCGCTTGCCGCCGGGTGTAAGGTGAGTAGCCATACAAAAATCATCAGGCTAATGGCGGCCGGTAACAGTAGCCAGTTGCTGGCACCTTTGCGCAGCACCAGATAAGGCAAATAACAGCCGACAATTTCCGCAACTGCGGTGGCAAAAAACAGCGCACCGATAATTAAATAATTCACGGTATTCCCCCGGGGTATTTTGGACTGAGCGAGATTAATTTCAGTTATTATGCGCGACAACCCGCTGAAGAATAAATCGAATTATAGAAAACCATGGATTGAAGTATGGCTTACCCCTATCTTACAGATGTAGTTAACGATCTTGTTGGAACGCACATTCATTTACCCATAAACACCTTCGGGGCAATGGTGGCGCTGGCAATCTTTGTAGCGATTCGTTTTACCCGCGTGGAAATCGAACGCCTTGCTGGCAGTGTTAATCCATTGCAATTACATAACCATCAACCAAAGGCGCTGGTTACTGATCTGGCTTTTGTGGTTACGCTGAGCGGAATTGCCGGCGCCAAATTATTTGATGCGATCGAACAGCCCCGGCAATTACTGAGCGACCCTATCAGCGTGATTTTTTCCACCGGCGGGTTTTCGATCTATGGTGGTTTGATTCTGGGTTGTATCGCGGGAATTATTTTTGTAAAACGAAAATCAATTCGTATACCGCCAATGCTCGATGCAGTCGCCCCGGCCCTTGCGCTGGGTTACGGGATTGGACGCCTGGGTTGCCAGTTTTCTGGCGATGGCGACTGGGGCAAACCTTCGGTAATGGAATTGAAACCTGAGTGGCTGGCCGATTGGTTTTGGGCGCAAACCTATCCCAATAATGTGGTGCAAGTTGATATTGTTGCACCCGGTGTCTACCCAACGCCGCTTTATGAGGCGGTTGTTGCGTTTATTATTTTTGCGCTCTTGTGGGTACTGCGTAAAAAATTAACCGTCACCGGGCAATTGTTTTGCTGCTATTTATTATTAAGCAACCTGGCGCGTTTTCTGGTGGAGTTTATTCGTATCAACCATCAATACGATTTGTTTGGAATTTTGCTGAGCCAGGCGCAAATTATTGCAATTATATTGATGGTAATCGGCCTGGTTACATTGGTTAAATTAAAAAACAACGCTGGATCTGATAACTAATTTTTACAGGAAGCAAAAAATGATAGTTCCGGAATATTGGGCAGAGGCTAAACGCAGTTGCACGATTAACAAGCGCACTATAAGCGTAAAACGTTTTGGTTGGTCGGATACCGATCAGCAAGCAGCGCAGTTATTGGCTGACCAGCGTCTTGAACAAGCCGTGGCGGATTTGCAGGCGGGAAAAACCATCAATCGCCAGGAACGCAAAACGGCTTACAACGGCGCTGAGGGTGTTCCCATTCGCGAAGAAATTATTGCACGCGCTGGCGATGCAGTGATTACGCGCAATGGTTATGGTGCGCGCTGTTTAAATGTGCCTGATGTTTTGTTCGGTGATGTGGATGTCTATGAAACTGGTCCGGGAGCCGGACTGCACGTATCGATTTTTTTTGCGCTGCTGATAATTTCTGCCGCAATAGTTTTCTTTACGGGCGCCCCCTGGTTTGTGTTGTTTTCAGTAGTGTTCACTCCTCTGATTGCCAAACAGTTCACCGGGAATCGCAACCAGTCCTCTGCATTGGAAAAAACCGCGCTGACCAAAATAGAAAACTTTTCCAAAGCCAACCCCGATTGGCATATGCGCGTCTATAAAACGCCTATGGGTTTTCGCGTACTGGTAATGCACGCCATATTTCAAGCGCATTCAGGCGAGGTAATCAACTTTTTCAAAAGCATAGGTGTTGATGATATCTATCAAAAAATGTGTTTAAACCAGAATTGTTTTCGTGCCCGCGTAAGCGCCAAACCCTGGCGTATTGGTATTGCGGAACATCTGCGTCCGCGTCCGGGTGTTTGGCCAGTAAAACCGGATAAATTACCGCAGCGCCAAGCCTGGGTTAAAACCTATGAAGCAGCAGCGGAAAAATTTTCCGCCTGTCGTTTCCTGACCGAGTTTGGTTCTGGCAAAACCCATCAAAAGGCGGAGCAAATTCGCGACCTGCACGATGAACTGTGTAAATCCCTGACGGATCTGCCCATTGCATAAGTTGACGAAATTAGCCGAACAAGTATCTACATTAATAATGGAATTATCATGACGAAATTTATAATAGGGTTATGTTTACTCACACTGCAATCATTTGCTGTTGCAAAATCTTTGGATGAGCGTACCAGTGAAACCCCTGAGTTCATTGGCGATATGTTCGCGGCTGCGATAATAAATCAGGATTATGAGGCGATTGATGAACGTTTTAATCGGTCGCTATTTGCCGAAAAAATCATTCGGCAAATGAATGTTAACGGCAAGGATGTGGAGATAATCCGCAAATCGGTTATTGAGAATTTAAGTTTGCAGTTGATGTTGGGTTCCAGTCTGAAAGGTTACGACAGTGAAAATATCAACGTTAAGATGATCGGCGTAGTACAAAAGGGTAACCAGCTAACACCAATAGTGCGCGTGATAGTGGCTGAAGGTGGTGCAAATTACTATGAGTTAAGCTTGCAGAAAAGCAAAGGAAAATATTATATCGACGATATGTTTGTTATCACCAATGCGCAATTCATTAGTGAGACAATGGCACAAACGTTGATGGTGACGCTGGATTCTCGCAATTGGTTTGCGAATCTTAAAATTGATCGGGCTGAACAGAAGCAGGTATCTGCGATCTTTACTGAAATAATTCAATACCGAAAAAATGGTGACTTTGCTGGAGTTTACTCCAGTTTGAAAAAGCTTCCTGAAAAGATACTGGCTTTTGACTCAATTCACCTTGCAATCATATCCGCTGCTGGACAACTGGATGAAAGTATTTATCGCGCAGAACTTTCCACCTTTGCCAAACGACATGGCAATAATCCTCGCTACACTTTTATGCTGATCGATCATTACCTGTTTACGGAGGAATATGATAAAGCGCTGAAAAATATCGATACCCTGCTCCAGCGTTACCACGATGATGCGGCGCTAATGATGATGAAGGCCGGCGTCTACGCCACCATGAATGATTACAAAAAAGCGCAACAGACGATACAAACAGCCGTTAGTTATGAGCCGGACTATGAAGATGCTTATTGGTCAGGTGTTACCCTGTCGATCGAGCAGAAGGATTATGAAGTTGCCATCACCTGGCTAAAGGCTTACGAGCAACAATTTGATTACGAGTTTGCCGCAGAAAACTTTCAAGACCAGGAGTTATACAAAGGTTTTATCAAGAGCAAAGCCTTCAAGCGCTGGATGAAAGCTAAAAAATCCTGATTGTTTGGCGTAGAAAAGTGCACAAGGCTTCTGCATGTATGCTGTAGATAAAATGGGATAATTGATTGCCTGATTATCCCATTTTAGTTGGTTAGCGTTGGAAGCGGCGTAAGCACAAGGCGCTCAAGCCAAAGAACATTAAGAGAATCGATGAAGGTTCAGGTACGCTGGCAGAAGGTGTAATTTTAATCAACCAATTACCACTGGTTGCTTCGCTGAAGTACATGGTATTTGTGCGGTATAGCTGAGTACCTGTCTCGTCAAATATTTCCGTATTGATATCGTGCTGCATTGAAAGATAGAAATTATTGATGCCCTGAAAATCGGTTGCAATTTCCTTGCCCGCTACCAGTCCGATTTGTACTGCAGTGAGATCAAGCTGTACGAGATGGGTGAGTAGATGGTTGGTTCTCGATTTAATTGCACCGTTGCTGTGATATTCCACTTCTTGCCAGTCATTCTGATTTGTTACCCAAAACCAGGGCGCTGAGCCATTGGCATCAAAGATTGTGAGGCCCAGGCCATTTGAGGCCGATGTTTTATCAAACAGATTGCCCGAAGTGTTTGAATGGGAAGACATCCAGGGCGTATACCCACTGGCTAAGGGATTGGTCGTTGTCCAAAAAGCCCAATCTTCGATTGGAATATCTTCGAAGTAGGTGAGGTCAATATCAAAGCTAAGGTCCAGTTGGCTGGAGTCACGCCCGGATTGGACAATACTGTCGATCCTGGTGCCGGCAATAACGTCATCAACCGAATGTCCGTAAGCTTGATAAGAGCCGGTTTTTGCTCCGGAAAACTCGTAAGTGATCAGCGCTGCATGGGAAAGTTGGGTCAGTGCCAGGATGCTCAAACCCGCTACTAGTTGTTTAATCATTAGTTACTGCTTCCTTTTAGTTAGTTATAGCTAAGGCAAAATTTTCGCCGCTGGCTTAAAGGCAAAAACTGCACCATACCAGTGACTGAAAAATAGTGTATAAAAATCAATAAATTAACAGTAAATCTGAAATTTATACTGGCGTCATTGTCAACCTATTCGACAATGTTAGAAAGCGCCATGTGCTGCAGTACTACAGCGGGTTGCGCAATTCGCTGCTCAAATTCTGATCCGGGCTGGCAGTTTGCTATAGTGATCACTAACCTATGTAGATTCTGTCGCTGGATTCATTGTTGCCATGCCCGAAACCCTGCCCTTATTGATCCGACGCCCCCGGCGGTTGGCGGCCCTTGTACTGGGGTTAAGCCTGCTTGTGGGTGTGTTGGCGATCTGGAATCTGGAGCAGAGCCGGCGCGAGGCCAAGCGCGCGGCAGCTTTGCATGTGGCGACTAACCACGCGCTGCTGATTCGCAACAGCCTGGACCAGGCACTTACCATCAACTACTCCATGGAAGCCCTGGTGCGCTTGAGCCAGGGCAGCCCGCGCCGGTTCGATGATGCAGCGCGTGAGCTGCTGCCTTACTTTAGCGCGGTATCCCATATCGCCCTTTCCCCCCAAGGGGTAATCACCTATGTGTATCCGCTGGCGGGCAACGAAAAATCGATTGGCTTCAACCCGCTCAATGATCCAGTACAGGGACGCGCTGCCCGGCGCGCGCTGGAGACAGGGCAGTTAACCCTCTCTGGCCCTATCGAGCTGGTACAGGGTGGTTTGGGTGCAGTAGCGCGCTTGCCAATTTTTCTCGATGACCAGGCCGGTCGCCATTTCTGGGGCTTTAGCAGCGTTATTATCCGCATCAATACCTTGCTCGAGCAGGCCAACTTCCACCAGCTAGACACAGCGGTAATGGCCTATGAGTTGTGGAGCAACAATCCCGATACCGGCGTGCGCGACATGATCGCTGTTAACGCGAGCGAACATCTGTCCAATCCTGTGGAAAAAGATATACAGGTTCCCAATGGTCGTTGGACCCTGAGCATCCAGCCGCTCGATGGTTGGACCAACCCCTGGCAAATTGCGAGTGAAATTTTTATCGCTTGTTTGCTAAGTGTGATGCTCGCCTGGTTGAGTTTTCTGTTGGTTAATTTGCAGCGCCGCCGCATAGGTTTGCAGTCGGCAGTGGCGGATCAAACGCGCGAATTAATGAATGCGCGCGCTGAGTTACAGGCGACGTTGGATGCAATTCCCGATCTGTTATTTGATCTGGATGGCGACGGGATTATTCACGGTTACCACACCAACCAACCTGATTTGCTCACCGTGCCGCCGGCGCGTTTTCTCGGGCAAAATTTTCGCCAGTTCTTACCGCCACATGCAGCAACAGTAGTGGAAACTGCCATGCAGGAAGCCGACGAAAAAGGGCTCTCCATGGGCAAGCACTACACGGTGGTTATTGATGGTCGCCAACTGGTGATGGAATTATCGGTATCGCGCAAAGCGGCCGAACAAACACAGCGCTATGTGGTGCTCGCACGCGATATTACCGAGCGTCGTCTCGCCGAAGCTGAATTGCGCGTTGCTGCCACGGCGTTTGAAGCCAGCGAAGGTATGATGATTACCGACCCCGACGGCAACATAGTGCGCGTCAACAAAGCCTTTAGTGAAATTACCCAATACACAGCGGAAGAAGTGCTGGGAAAAAATCCGCGCATACTGCGCTCAGGCCGTCACGACTCGCATTTCTACCAGCAAATGTGGCGCACCATTTTAACCGAGGGCAGTTGGCGTGGTGAGATCTGGAACCGGCGCAAAAGCGGCGATATTTTCCCCGAGTGGCTCACCATCACGGCAGTGCGCAATAAATACAATGAGATTACCCATTTTGTTTCAACCCTGACGGATATCAGCGAGTTAAAACAAAACGAAGAGCGCATCCATCACCTCGCCTTTTTTGATCCACTCACACAATTACCCAATCGCCGCCTGCTACGTGATCGGCTTGAACACGCGATTGCCACCAGCCTGCGCCAAAAAAGCCACGGCGCTTTGTTATTTATCGATCTCGATGATTTCAAAACGCTCAATGACAACCGCGGCCACCATATTGGCGATTTATTATTGGTCGCTGTTGCCGAGCGTTTGCGTCACTCAGTGCGCGAGCAGGATACAGTGGCGCGTCTGGGCGGCGATGAATTTGTGGTAGTGCTGGAGGGGCTGGGTGAAAATCGCGATGATGCGGCCACCTATGCGCAGCGCGTGGCCGAAAAAATTCTCGCGCATTTGAACCAGGTTTATCGTCTTGAGCAGCGTGAATATTTCAACACGCCCAGTATTGGAATTTGTTTATTTGGCGATAGTCATGTGGTGCTTGATGAACTGCTTAAGCAAGCGGACCAAGCCATGTACCACGCCAAGGCAGCGGGTCGCAACACCCTGCGCTTTTTTGACCCGGAAATGCAAACAGTTACTGCGCAGCGCTTTGCATTGCAGCATGAAATTCGTGAAGCCTTGCAGCGCGAACAATTCCAATTGTATTTGCAACCGCAATTAAATGCGCTTGGGCAAGTAAAAGGGGCCGAGGCATTAATTCGCTGGTTTCACCCGCAGCGCGGCATGGTGTCGCCGCTGGAATTTATTCCGGTGGCAGAAGATTCCGGTTTAATTATTCCGCTGGGTAGCTGGATTGTAGAAGCAGCCTGCAAACAGTTAGTAACCTGGTCCAGTCATCCGCTGACAGCGAATTTAAATCTCGCTATCAATGTCAGTGCACGACAAATCCAACAGCATAATTTTGTCGAACAGTTATTGGAAATCGTTAAAAAAACCGGAGCTAATGCACGGCATTTAAAACTCGAACTCACTGAATCCATGTTGCTAGATAACCCGCAAGACATTATTACCAAAATGGATGCATTGAAACCGCACGGCATTAAATTCTCTCTGGATGATTTCGGCACCGGCTATTCATCGCTTTCCTATTTAAAACGCCTGCCGATCAACGAATTAAAAATTGATAAGTCTTTTGTCAACGATATCCTTACCGATCCCAACGATGCCGCTATAGCGCGCATGATCATCCGCCTCGCACAAAGCATGGAATTGGTAGTTATCGCCGAAGGTGTAGAAACCAAAGCCCAGCGCGACTGGCTGGAACAGGAAGGTTGCCTTAAATACCAGGGCTTTTATTTTGGCCGGCCCATGCCCGCCGAAAAGTTTGCCGAATTTATTGCGACCATCAATCAGGAATTAACTTCGCATTAATTACCAAATTATTTATCTATAAAAAGCAGCGCTCTCTGTATCCCGATGGCTGCACAGTCGCTGGCTGAGTGCGATAAATTGCGCTAGGATGCGGCTCCAATTGTGTTTCCCCCGCTTTATCACCAGCCAATATCAATATGGATATTTCATGCACCTGACCGTAGGCAAAAAACTCTGGCTTGCATTTGCAGGCACTATCACTGTGTGCGTGCTTGCGCTGTATCTGCTGTTGCACAACAGCCTCAAGCAGGGTTTTCTCGACTATACATCACAACAGTCAGTACAGCGGCTGGAAATTTTACGCAGCGCGCTGGCCAGTATTTATCGTGAAGAAGGCTCTTTTGATGCGTTAAAGGCTGATCCTGCGCGCTGGCTAAATCTGAAAGAAATTATTTTTGCTGAAAGCGATGCGCTCTTTGCCGGTTTGCCGGAAGTTGCCGATGCCGATAGTTCCGCCCATACGGTTTACCGCGAATTTGTGAGTAGCATTAGCCTTGCTGATGTTAACCGGCGGTTGCTTCTTGGTGTGGTGAAGCCGGGGCAAGAGTTAACCTGGGTTCCTGTTACTGATCTCAATAAGATTATTGGTTTTATCAGTTTTGAAAAGCCGCAAGTGGCGACTCGCACCCAGGACCAAAATTTTATCCAGCACCAATTTAAAGTGTTCAGCTTGATCAGTTTGCTGGTACTGGTGATTGCAACGCTGGTTGCAACTTTGTTCGCACGCCGCATCAGTCGCCCCTTGATAACCCTTGCCCAAAAAGCCCATGCGCTTGCATCAGGGGATTACTCGCAGAAAATTCCAGTGACCAGTCGCGATGAAATTGGCCAGGTGTGCAACAGTTTTAATCAACTCAGTGAGGCGCTTGCAGCCAATCAACAATCGCGCTCACTTTGGGTAGCGGATATTTCCCACGAAATGCGCACACCGCTATCTGTGCTTAAAGTACAAATAGAAGCAATGCAGGATGGCATAAGGCCGGCCAATCCGGAAAACCTGGCGTTGCTGTACGATAAAACCCTGGGCCTGAGCAAATTGATCGATGATTTATTTGAACTTTCGCTATCGGATGTTGGGGCACTGAGCTACCACAAACAAACGATTGACCTGGTACCCTTGCTGAAAACCTGTATTGAACATTATCAGGCGAAAGCGCAGCAGGCAGGTTTGAGTCTGCAAGATCAGCTTGATCACAACACCGCCGTGTTAGTTAGTGCGGATACCAGTCGTCTGCAGCAATTATTTAGTAATCTGTTGGAAAATTCGATTCGCTATACCACGGTAGAGGGTCGCATTGCTGTTGCGCTGACAACGACTGCCAGCGAGGTGGAAAGTACAATCGACGATAGTCCGCCGGGTATTGCACCGGATCAATATGAGAAAATTTTTGAGCGTCTCTACCGCGTGGAAAATTCGCGCAGCCGCCAAACTGGTGGTGCAGGTTTGGGCCTGGCGATTTGCAAAAATATTGTTGAAGCGCATCAGGGTCGGATTAGGGCAAATGCATCCGCGCTTGGCGGTTTGCAAATTCATATCAGTTTGCCGCTTATCAAATAACTGTTTATTCATCAGGGATACTTATCGATGTCAGCATTAATTTGCGTAATTGAAGATGAACCGGATCTGGCCAAACTGATGGTCGATTACCTCAAGGCCAACGATTTTCAAACCATCGTGTTTAATCGCGGTGATGAAGCCAATGCCTGGCTGCAGGACAACAACCCGGATTTAATTTTGCTGGATTTAATGTTGCCGGGTATGGATGGATTGCAGGTCTGCAAGCACCAGCGTCAGCGCTCTGCCGTACCCATCATTATGATGACCGCCAAAACCGAAGAGATAGATCGCTTGCTGGGCCTGGAACTGGGCGCCGACGATTACATTTGCAAACCCTACAGCGCGCGCGAAGTGGTTGCCCGGGTCAAGGCAGTTTTGCGCCGTATCTGTGTTGCCGCGCCTGTAACAGACAGTGCAAAGCCATCGGTTGCGGTGGATGAACAGCGCATGAGTGTGCGGATTTTTGATCAGCCCGTTGAATTGACCAGCGTGGAATTCCAGTTGTTTTCCCTGCTCTATTCCCAGCCGGGTCGGATTTTCTCGCGTCAATATATCCTCGACAACATCTACCAGGACTATCGCGTAGTGGGCGATAGAACCGTGGATGGCCATATCAAAAAGCTGCGCAAAAAGCTCAATGAAGCCAATGAGCAAGTGGAACTGATTCGTTCGGTCTATGGTTGCGGCTACAAATACGAAGCCCCCTAGGGGCTGACACCTGCCAGCTTAAAGACACATTTCTTTCACATTTCAAACATTTTCCTTCCCCAATTGTGGCGCAAATTAGCAACTGTAGACCCCACAACCACCGAGGAAAATGTAATGAAAAAGTTAATTATCGCCAGCTTGATTGTAGGTAGTGTTGCTTGTGTAGCTTTCGCATCCACTGCGGACCACTCGTCCATGCCAGCCAATTGGAGTCACCACTCTGCCTGGAATGACAAAGCCGATTGGAATGACAAGGCTGATTGGAACGCCGGTCAAAATCGTTTTATCGAACAGCTGAATCTCGACCCTGAGCGCGCTGCCCAAATGGCGGAGATTCTCAGCTCCTATCGTGAAATCCCCAAACTCTACTTCACCAACCAAACCGACAAGATTCCGGAATTCCTCGCACAAAAAGATGCAGAGCTGGAAGCCCTGTTAACCACAGAAGAACTGGCGCAATTCAAACAAGCCTTTGCGGAATGGGCTAAAAAGAAGAATTTCAAATTTATGAAATTTTCTGCCGTACAGCCACAAACCCAGGTACAACCGAAAACCAATCCGGCTATCGATTTCGAAGTGGATGATTATTTGCGTGAAGATATTAAACAAAGCATGAACAACGAATTGCTAGAGCTGCGCAAACAACTGCGTGACCAGGGCATCAATGTTTAATTATCCAATAGCCATCACTCGCTGCAAAAAGTCAGCAGGGATTTTTGCAGCGAGTGATGGACTTATAGCGCGAGTAGATTATGAATATTCGAATTGTGTCCAGCATTGTTCTGTCAGTTGCTTTTGTTGTATTGCTGATTACCGGTGTTTTGCTGTATCTCACCCCGTTTAATTACTTTGTCAGTTCGCTGCATATCTGGGGCGCGATTTTATTTTTGGTGTGCATTGCGTTGCATTTCAAGAACAACTTCAAAACCTATAAAAACCATATGCAAAAGCGCACCGGAAAATGGGCGATGGTTGTCGCAGTCCTGGGGGCAGCACCTATAGCAATTGCGCTGATGTTTGATATAGCACCTGTTTCATCGGTGGTTTACTTTGGACACAACATCAAAAAAGCGCAGGCACCGGCGAAACATGAATATGAACTTATTGATCTGGCTACCGATGAAAACTCGCCCAAGCTAAAAATATTTTTCAAAGCGGGCAAAGAGTATCACTCTGCACCGCAGTCGCTTTTTCTCAACCTGACTTACACCAGCGTGCCGCAAATTGTGGTGTGGATGGAAACCCTGGAGGGAAAATATATAGATACACTTTACATAACCGGCAAAACGTCCAACTCCAGCTATCGCTCCAAAGATCTCGCGGTGGATGTTGTGCGCCGCCCGGAGGCCTTACCCTACTGGAGTCATAAGCGCGGTATTAAAGCTAATGATGGACTTTATACACCCGAGGGCAAGAGTTCAGATCTGGATGGCATTGCCGCCGCAACACCTAAATTTGATTACCAGGTGGCTATGTCCGCACCGAAAATGGGCCGCTATAAATTAATGGTGGAAATAAATCGTACCTACGATTTTAACGAGTTCTACAGCAAAACCCGCTTTCCCGATGATTCAATTTACAGCGGCTCAGGCTCATCCGGCCAACCGTCACTGATTTACGAAGCCATGATGGATTCACAAAAGCCGGGGCAATATATATTGAATTTAATTGGCCACGGGCATCACTCAGGCAAAGACGGCTCGCTCTACACCGACCTGCACAACATCACCAGCGCAAAACAAATCCTGGAATTTATTGTGGCGAGTGTGGAATAAACTCGTAACTTAGATTGGATAGGTGTAGCGACTTCCGATATATTGAGTTAAACGAAAATCGTCGGTCTATTGTTGTCGGAAGTCGCTTCGCTCTTCCAACCTACGACAAACATTTAATTTTTACAGGGAGGTTTTTATGTCGGTGTATCGGCGTAATTATGTGGCAGGTGGGACGTATTTTTTTACGGTGAATTTGTTGGATCGCAAAAAAACATTGTTGGTGGATTATGTGACTTGTTTGCGGGAATCGGTGGCCAAGGTAAAGCGTAGGCGGCCGTTTTATATTGATGCCTGGGTGGTGTTGCCTGATCACATGCATGCGGTGTGGACTTTGCCGGTAGATGATGCAGATTATTCGGGCCGTTGGCGGGAAATAAAAAAGGAATTTAATCGATATATACCAGCGGGCGAATTGCTATCACCTGCGCGCCAGCAACAATGTGAGCGTGGTATATGGCAGCGCCGTTTTTGGGAGCACACCATAAAATCTGAACAAGATTACCATCATCATATTAATTATGTTCATATCAACCCATTAAAACACGGTTTGGTAACACAAGTGAAAGATTGGCCATATTCATCATTTCACCTGTATGTGAAAAAAGGCATTTACCCGTCCGATTGGTGCGGCGAAGTGTAGGTTGGAAGAGCGCAGCGACTTCCGACATATTTAACAACAAATTTTTAAAAGCATGTCGGAAGTCGCTGCGCTCTTCCAACCTACGTTGTGAGTTTGAATGGAGTGTGAAGTTTTCTCGGAAGTCGAGGTAACAGTTGCTTGCCCTTCCCCTAACTGAGTTTTGGACCTCATTTGAAAGCAGTTATTTATTTGTTATTTCGGTAAAGGACATTCGTTGCTTGATTGTTTATGATCCAGCGACCCCAATCGCCATTGAGCTCCAGGTAACTATGTCTATCACCACCAAAACCTGCCATCACCCTATCCACACCCAAAGCAATCCGCTCGCGGAAAAAAATACCCTGCGCGCGGTGATTCTCACGGCGGTGATGATGGTGTTGGAGATTGTCGGGGGTTGGTATTACAACTCCATGGCGCTACTGGCCGATGGCTGGCATATGAGCTCCCATGTGGTGGCGCTGGGTTTGGCGTTGGGGGCTTATGTGTTGGCGCGGCGCTATGCGCAGGATGGGCGTTTTAGTTTTGGCACCTGGAAAATGGAAGTGCTGGGCGGTTATACCAGTGCGATTTTATTGGTGCTGGTAGCGGCCACTATGTTGTACCACTCGGTGGAGCGGTTGCTGGTGCCGGTGGCGATTGTGTATGACCAGGCGATTATGTTGGCGGCAATCGGATTGGTGGTGAATTTGGTTTGCGCCTGGTGGTTAAAAGATGGACATCACCATCATCATCACGGACATACACATCATCACCATGAGCACGCACATCATAGCCACGATCACGATCACGATCACGATCACGACCATGAACATCATCATCACGAAGATTTAAATTTGCGCGCGGCCTATACCCATGTGTTGGCGGATGCGCTGACTTCACTGCTGGCGATCTTTGCATTGCTGGGCGGAAAATTTTTTGGTGCCGACTGGCTCGATCCGGTGATGGGTATTGTCGGTTCGATATTGGTTGCTGTCTGGGCTTTTGGTTTATTACGCGATACCGGTCGCGCTTTGCTCGATGCAGAAATGGATGCGCCCGTGGTGGATGAAATTCGCGCAGTGATTGCGCAATTGCCGGTCGCGGCCGAGCTCAAAGATTTGCATGTGTGGCGTGTGGGTGCCGGGCAATATGCTTGTGCCTTGGCAGTGAGTATCCCTGCGCAGAGTGAGGCTATTGATGCGGATTTTTTTAAACAACAGCTCGCTATTCATGAAGAACTGGTGCATATCACCGTTGAATTAATGAGGCATTAAGCGCAAAAAATAATCACATTTGCCGTGTGTGTAATGCGTTGTAATTAACTTTGTCGCATTATTCAACATAAACATTTTTGTGACAGGGTTTGTATTAAAAAAAGAACAAGACCGCAAAAATTTTTGTGCTAACATCCAAGCACTTCACAAATTGTTAGACCAAAACGACATAACACAGGTCAGGTGCACAGGTGATTCAGGCGGCGATTAACCATTTGGCAGTTCAGCTGAATGCGTACCTTAAACGCACCAACAATCTCACAGAAGATATTGTTGTGGTGTCCAGCCTGGTGGAAAGCGATGGCAACGTTGCGGCCAACACCAACAATAAATTGGTGCTCTTCCTCACCAACATTGAAAAAGACACTGTGCCCCAGGCCAATGCGGTGCGCGCCACCGGTTTTGATGGCCGCGCCCTGGTGGGAAGCCGTTCGGTATATTTAAATTTGTATGTGATGTTGGCGGCCAATTTCAGCGGCAGTAATTATCCCGAAGCGTTGAAATTTATTTCCAAAGCCATCGCATTTTTTCAGATGCAACCGGTGTTCGATAAGCAATCAACCCCGGATCTGGATTCCCGCATCGATAAACTCGTATTGGATATCGAGAACCTGAATATTCAGGATTTAAGTAATCTCTGGGGTTTATTGGGCGGGAAATACCTTCCCTCCGTTTACTATCGCGTGCGCATGGTAAGCATCAACCCAGACAATGTAATTGCACAGTTGCCCTACGCAACGCGTCCACAAACGGATGTGCGTGGCTAACTGTTGAATTTGGTTTTTACTCTTTTAATGGTGTTGATCACCAAAGAGTCATGACCAATGCGGATATTAATTCAATATCATTTTTCGCAAAGGACATTGTTGTGGCGCAGTTTAAACCTGTTTTCACACTGGAAGTCGCCCATGCGTTTTTTGCCGATGGGCGCTGTACGCAATTGCAGTTTGTGCCGAGTGCGGCAACCGAGCGGTTGTTGCACCGCTACCAATTAATGGTGCGGCATAACGACGTGGGCTTTTCGATTATTGCGGATCTGGAAAAGGATATAGCGCCGGACGAAGATGATTCCGTGCTGCGCTTTAACGCCTATGCACAGGATAACTATTTTGGTTTTTATACCGCTGAAACCGAAGGCTTATACACACCGCTCTATGCGACTAACACGCACATTACAGCGGATAACAGCAGCCTTGAATTGCAGCGCGACGCACCGCCACAATTGCAAAGCGAATATTCGGCGCGGATAAAACCGGGAACTCGTACCCCCGTGTTGGTGGTCGATATAGATTTAAACGACAGCGCTATTGCGGCCGCCAAAACCGGCGCCACAGCGCTGCGTTACTTGCGCTTTGGTACGCGCGAACTTTATTGGAAATATTATTTTTTTGGCGAGCTGGCGAAACTGGAATTGGACATCCATGATTTAGGTTCGCCGCAGGCAATCGCGTTTGATCAAAGCGATGAACCTGTCGCTAAAAACGGTAAAGCATTTATCTCGCAAGTTCCCATTGCGATGAATAGCGAGCCGAAGCAGCGTTTCCAATTAAAGGATAAAAATAATTCAGGCAAGATTTTGATCAAGCGTTTACCTAACGCAGGAATTAATTTGATCAGCAAGAGCAGGAACCTCAAGGGGCAGCAAATTCTTGTTGCAGAAATTTATGTCAATCAATAGCACTGAAAGGAACCCATATGGCTGGCGCGTATAAAACACCCGGCGTCTACATTGTCGAAAAAGACGCTTTTCCCAATTCTGTTGTTGAAGTAGCAACGGCTGTTCCGGCGTTTATCGGTTACACCGAATTTGCCGATAACAAAGGCAA
>JAGKWY010000046.1 GCA_021151625.1 Gammaproteobacteria bacterium
GGTGCTTAAGCGCCAGCTGAATGAAGTCAAATTGGTATTTTTCCATGCAAAGTATCCGACTATGAACTAAGTTTTAGGTGACAGAATAACTACAACGAGGTTTGGCCTATGAGCCGGACCCGCATTTGGGCCACAGCAGCCATCCAAATGTTAAGGATGTGAAAAAAAGTAACGCCTACCACAAAAAACCCAGCGGTGACGGTAACACAATCACATAAAGCTCGGGTATGATACACAGTCCGTAATCAAGGGGCTAACATGAGAGTTATCAGTCTTAGCGTCGATGGTATTTTTCAGGCGGCGCAACGCGGCCTATTCACCTGGCTTGCGAATCAGGATGCAGATTTTATCTGTTTACAAGATCTTCGTGCACTAGAACGTGAACTGGAAAAACCCGAGTTTGAACTCAAGGGCTACAACGCCTATTTTTTCGACTCAGGTACCAAGCACTACAATGGTGTCGCCATCTATACCCGTTTACAACCTAAAGCCTTGATTTATGGGCTGGGTTTCGCCTCCGGTGTCGATATGGAAGGCCGCTACCTGCAAGTCGATTTCGAGCAATTGAGTGTGGGTTCATTACTTGCACCCAGCGCCAGTTCCGAATTGGAATCCCAGGAAGTCAAAATCAAATTCTTTGATGATTTCCAGGCCCACCTGGACAAGATCACCCGCAAGCGCCGCGAGTATATTTTCTGCGGCAACTGGCAGATGGCCCACACCCCCAAAGATGTGAGCAACAGTGCTACCAACCAACACAACTCCGGCTTTTTACCCCACGAGCGTCAATGGCTCAGCCAACTGTTCAACCAGATTGGCTATGTAGATGCCTTCCGCAAGGTTAACAAAGACGGTGACGAATACAGCTGGTGGCCCAATGGCCTCAAGGGCGATGGCGATGGCTGGCGCACCGACTTCCAGGTGGTGTCCAACAGCCTGGGCCCCAAAGTGGAATACGCGACCATCTACAAAACCCAGCAGTTCTCCAGCCATATGCCGGTGATTATTGACTACGACATCGAGCTGTAAGCAAAAGCGTATAAAAAACCCGCTCTTGTAGCGGGTTTTTTATTGGTCACCATAAACAAATCACTTCACTTCCAGCGCATCGTAAACCACCACCTTGCTCCATAAATGCTGGTGTTCCTCCACAAACTTCTTGTGCAGCGGATGAACCTGATAGGCATCCTGCCCGGCCACATCATCAAAACCCAACAATTCAGAGACATGATAGGAGTTATCCACTACCTCGCGTTTTTCTGTCGATGCCGGCACGCCAACATGAATGCTGCGCACTGTTTCAATCGCCGCAAGGGACTTAACCCCGGCAATTAATTTTTCGCGATCTGCTGCTGAATCCGGGTTCTTGAGCCAGAAAAAAACATGGTGTAACAATTTAGGCATTGCAGTGTTTCCTGTAGCAGGTTTGGCGAATGCGTCTCCCGCTACCAGGGCGGCGCCAGCAATGGCACTGGTGGTGAGAAAATCGCGGCGGCTGGTATCAGTCATGGATTAGCTCCTGAGAAAAAATCAGATAAAACTACGTAAGCTGATCAACAGGCAAATGCATTTACCTAAGATTACCCAGACAGATTCAACTCTGTTACTCTCTCACCGCTTAATAAAAATACAACCCAATGAGAGAAAATCCATGAAATCAACCATCATCGCCGGTCTCGGCCTGGCAATCAGCTGTAGTACTTTTGCGCATGAGGGCCATGACCATGCCCTGAGTAAAGAAGAAATCGCAAAACAAGTAAAAGAAGGCAAGCTGTGTGTCCAGAACAATGAAGCGAGTCCTCTGGGCGCCGTTATTGAACAAGAGGGGAAATATTACCGTTGTGTAAAAGCTTATGGAAAAGATTTGGCAGCCCATGCTGAATTAGTCTGGGTTGAATTGCACATCAAGGATAATGCGCTGGTCACTGTTCCTTGAGTTTTTTACCCTATGAAGATTGTTGGACTATTGTTTGGAAAAACCTGCGATAAAAAATCGCAGGTTTTTCACAATTCATTAGCCAAGCACCACTGCTGTCCCACTTGCCGATACCATCAACATACTGCCATTCTGGCCAATCACTTCGTAATCCAGATCTATTCCTACCACTGCATTTGCACCTAGCTCACGCGCACGGTCTTGCAATTCCTGCAGTGCAATCTCACGCGCTTTTTGCAATTCGCGCTCATAAGTGCCTGAGCGCCCACCCACTAGATCGCGAATACCGGCGAATAAATCCTTAAACAAATTCGCACCCAAAATCGCCTCACCTGCCACAACACCGCAATACATGGTGATGTGTTTTCCTTCCACACTTGGGGTAGTGGTTAGCAACATAACAATCTCCTTTGGTTAATCAGCTTCGTGAATAAATGCTTGCAATACGCGATTTAAAAATCGCCGTCCTAATGCCGTGGGTCTTATAAAACCATCAACATACTCGACTAATCCCTGCCCTTCCAATGTATTCCAATTATCTGCTAATAACGACCAATCCTGGCCCGTGCGCTGGGTAAAATAGTCTTTTATTACACCATCGTTTAAGCGCAGGGCATTCATCATAAACTCCAGTGGCAGGGCTGCCGAACTTAGTAAGTCACTACCTCCGCCAAAAACATTTTGATGTCCCTGCAAATTGGTGGAGATTTTTTGGCTCTGCGCGGAGTCCAGATAATGTTTGGGCAAACGGGTTTTCCACAGGCGCATAATTTTATTGTCGGCAGGAAAAGTTATTTTGCCGTGGGCGCCGGCACCTGTGCCCAGGTAATCGCCAAACTCCCAATAATTTAAATTATGGCGCGCGCTTTTTTTGTTGCGCGCATAGGCAGAAATTTCGTATTGCGAGTAACCCGCGCCGGCAAGCAACTCAATACCTGCATCCTGGATATCCGCCAGAATTTCTTCTTCAGGTAACACCGGCGGGGCAGAATAGAATGCGGTGTTCTGTTCAATAGTGAGCTGATACCAGGAAATATGTTCCGGGCCCAAATCAATTGCCTGTTGCAAATCGGCTTTAGCCGCATCCACTGATTGCTCCGGCAAGCCGTGCATTAAATCCAGATTGAGGTTATCGAACCCGGCTTTGCGCGCAACACCTACGGCGCGCAGGGCTTCATTGCGACCGTGCACACGGCCCAACAATTTTAGTTGCTGATCGTTAAAACTTTGAATGCCGATGGATAAACGATTGACGCCCGCCGCGCGAAAGCCGGAAAATTTTTCCTGCTCAAAAGTGCCAGGATTCGCTTCCAGGGTTATTTCAATATCAGATTCAAATCCGATGATAGCTTCTGCATCTTTTAGAATTTGACCAATGGCCGCGGCCGATAACATACTCGGTGTCCCACCGCCAAAAAAAATGCTGGTGAGCTTCCGCCCTTGCGCCAACACTTGATCTTGCTGCAAATCAAAACGCAACGCATTGACATACTCCGCTTCGGGAATATCGTTATTAGCCTGATGCGAATTGAAATCGCAGTAAGGGCACTTGCGAATGCACCAGGGTACATGCACATAGAGCGCTAGCGGTGGCAAATGCAAAGCCATTTTATTTATTCACCAGAGTCGACAATTTCTGCAGTAATTCCTGCATGGCTTTGCCGCGATGGCTGATGCAATTTTTTTCGTCTTTGCTTAATTCAGCCGATGCACAGTTGTGGGTGGGCACAAAAAATAAGGGATCATAACCAAAGCCACCAACACCGCGCGGCTCGGACAAAATTACCCCTTCCCAGACACCGTGGCACAAAATCGGAGTTGGATCTTCGGCATGTCGCATAAACGCCAGCACTGCATGGTAGCGCGCTGTGCGCTGCACTGCGGGAACATTGCTTAACTCAAGCAATAGCTTCTGATTATTTTGTTCATCATTCGCATCAATACCCGCATAGCGCGCGGAATAAATCCCCGGACGACCATTGAGTGCATCCACTTCAATACCTGAGTCGTCCGCCAGTGCGGGCAAGCCGGTTTGGGCACAGGCATAACGCGCTTTGAGAATGGCATTTTCCACAAAGGTCAAACCGGTTTCTTCAGCATTTTCGCTAAAAAAATCCGATTGCGGTACCACATCGAAACCACAACCGCTAAGCAGATCCTGAAACTCGCGCAGTTTTCCCTTATTGCCGCTAGCCAATACGATTTTTTTCATTAATTTATTACCTAAAAATTTCTGCCGCAAAGTTATTTTGCTTTACTTATAGACACAAAAGGCGCCTGCAGGCGCCTTTATTTAACCAGTTAGGTTACAACTATTACTCGGTATAGAGCGTGCGGTTAAACGTAACACTCATTGGCTTGGCATCGCCCTGCACCACATCTACCGTAAAATGCAGCACCTCTTCATTGTTAAACACAAAGGGCGCCAGATAGTAAGTTGCATCGCCCTCTTTAATTTCAATAAAGGTCAGGGCTTGCTGCTGTTGCATTAAGTTTTTGGTTTTGCCTGTGACTATGGCTGGCAATCCCAAGCTGGTTTGTCCGTTGTCAGTTTTGGTAAGGCTGACATTCACCAGCGCGCGATCTTTCCCGCGCACCAGCTTGTAGGTCTCTGCTACCTTTGCCGGAATATCGGTGCTGTGAAATACATTGTAGTGCACTGTGTATTCACCAAACTTTTCACTGGTTTTGATTTCTTTGGGTTGATCGACCTGTGCCTGAGCCATTACTGCTATCAGGCTTAAAAAAATACTTTGAATTAACCATTTCATAGCCATGCTCCGGAAATTATTAATTGCGTGCTGTTATTTACTGAGGTGATAAATCGCCGTTTCACCAAACAGGTTAGGCATAAGATCTTTTAAGGTCTGGCCAGATTGTTCATTCACTACCTGGCGATTGATAACTTTGATATTGCGCTCGCGGCAGAGCACTTCAAAATCCTTGAAGGTACAGAAGTGAATGTTGGGAGTATTGTACCACTCGTAGGGCAGCAAATCGGATACCGGCATGCGCCCGCGTGTTGCCAGATAAAAGCGCGCTTTCCAGTGACCAAAATTAGGGAAGGTCACAATACACTCTTTGCCCACACGCAGCATTTCATCCAACACCAAATGGGGAAAATGCAAAGTTTGCAGTGCCTGAGTCATGATGACAGTATCAAAACTTTTATCGGCAAAATTACCCAGGCCGCGATCCAGGTTTTGTTCGATAACATTCAAACCTTTGTCGATACACAGGTTAATTTGCGCCGCATCAATTTCCAGACCGTAACCTTGCACTTGCTTGTTATCGATTAGAAATTTCAACAAGGTGCCATCGCCACAACCCAAATCAAGCACACGACTGTTTTGGGTAATCCAATGCTGGATTTCATTTAAATCAATACGCATCAAACAGTCACTCCAGCAAGGTAACGACCAAAGACTTGTTGATAGCGCTCATCGGGCAATAGAAAGGCATCATGGCCGTGATTGGATTCAATTTCCGCATAGGTCACGGCGCGATTTGCCCCCACCAGTGCGTTGACAATTTCGCGCGAGCGTTCGGGCGCAAAACGCCAATCGGTGCTGAAAGAAATCACCAGGAATTTTGCCCGGGTTTGCTGGAAGGCGATAACCGGATCGTCGTTGAATTCGCGCGCTAGATCAAAATAGTCCAGTGCTTTGGTGATGCGAATATAAGAATTGGCATCAAAGCTGTTGGCAAAGCTGTCGCCCTGGTAGCGCAGGTAGCTTTCAATCTGGAATTCCACCGGCTCATCGCTGCCCAGCTCAAAACTGCCGCTGCGCAGATCGCGGCCAAATTTTTCGCCCATCGCAAAATCCGACAGATAGGTAATGTGGCCAATCATGCGCGCCACCGCCAATCCGTTCCTGGGAATGGTGTCGTGCGCAAGATAATCGCCATCAAAAAAATTCGGGTCGCTGACAATCGCTTTGCGCGCGGCTTCATTGAACGCGATATTTTGTGCGGAGAGTTTCATCGCCGAAGCGATCACTACCGCATGACGTACACGCTGCGGATAATCCAGCGCCCAGCGCATTACCTGCATTCCGCCAAGGCTGCCACCGATAATCGCCGCCCAAGTCTCAATGCCCAGCACATCCGCCAGGCGCGCCTGGCTCGCCACCCAATCGCGTACACGCACCATGGGGAAATCAGCTCCCCAGGCTTTACCAGTTGCGGGGTTGATAGAACGCGGGCCAGTAGAGCCGTGGCAGCCGCCAAGATTATTGAGTGCCACCACAAAAAACTTATTGGTATCGATTGGTTTGCCGGGGCCGATATAGGCGTCCCACCAGCCGGGGCGCTTGTCATCCATGCTGTGATAACCCGCCGCATGGTGATGACCGGATAGTGCGTGACAGATCAAGACAGCATTGGATTTGCCCGCATTGAGCTGGCCGTAGGTTTCATAGACCAGATCGTATTCATCCAGGGTTTTACCGCAGGCGAGCAGCAAGGGCTGGGTGAAATGATGCGTCTGTGGCGTAACAAGACCCACTGAGCCAGCGGGTAATTGGTTTGGCATGGCGATCTCTTATACCGCAAAAAAACCGGTGTGAATTCAAAATGGCGCCAGTCTAAAGAGAGCGGCTGTAGCCTGCAAGGTTAGCCTATAAGGCTCGTTGGTTAGATAAAAACTCAGGCTGGCCAGCGTTTAAAAATTAGTGAAGTGTTAATGCCACCGAAGGCAAAGTTATTGCTCATCACTATATCAGTCTCAAATTCACGCCCACTGCCAGTAAGGTAATCCAGGGGTGCACACTCCGGATCCGGGTTAGCGAGGTTTGCAGTACCATGAAACCAACCGTCGTGCATCATCGCAATACTTACCCAGGCCTCAAGCGCACCACAGGCCCCCAATGTATGACCGGTAAAGCTTTTAAACGCGCTAATCGGGGTATTGCTACCAAAGAGTTTGTATGTGGCCTGGCTTTCAGCAATATCACCGCGATCAGTAGCGGTACCATGAGCACTGATATAACCAACCTGCTCGGGGCTGATATTCGCATCTGCCAGGGCCATCTCCATTGCCAAACGCATAGTTTCTGACTGTGGCTGGGTAACGTGGGCGCCATCCGAGTTGGTACCAAACCCGAGGATTTCGGCATAAATACGTGCGCCCCGTGCTTGTGCGTGCTCTAGCTCCTCCAGGATCAATGTACCTGCTCCCTCACCAATTACCAGGCCATCGCGATCAGTATCAAAGGGACGAGGGGAAGACGTTGGTGTGTCGTTGCGGGTACTAGTCGCAAACAGAGTATCGAATACCGCCGCTTCAGAAGCGCAGAGCTCTTCCGCTCCACCCGCTACCATCAATTTTTGCTTGCCAAATTTAATGGCTTCATAGGCGTAGCCCAGCCCTTGACTACCAGAGGTGCAGGCGCTGGAAGTGGTAATTACCCTGCCTTTTAACTGAAAAAAAACACCAATGTTGACTGCTGTGGTATGGCCCATCATTTTTAGATAGGAGTTAGCGTTAAGCCCACTCGAGTCACCATTCAGCAACATATGACCAAAATCAGCAATTGCATCGGGGCTACCGGCAGAGGAGCCGTAACTGACCCCCATACGGCCATCCTGGGTACAGGGATCCCCCAGTAGTCCGGCATCTGCCAGGGCCAACTCTGTAGCGGCGGTCGCCATAAGCGCAACACGTCCCATACTGCGCGTCAACTTGCGATTGAAATGCTCAGGTTTTTCAAAATCTGCAACCGGGGCCCCCAAACGGGTATTGAGATCTGCATACCTATCCCATTCACGCATGGTACGAATACCCGTTTTACCTTCGCGCAAGTTGGCTTTGATCTGCTCCCAGGACGAGCCAATCGGGGAAATGCCGGCCATGCCAGTTATTACAACGCGCTTCATTAACACAGGCCTCCGTTGACCGAAATCACCTGGCGGGTGATATAGGCCGCCTCACTACTCATTAAAAATTTGACCAATGCGGCCACTTCTTCAGGTTTGCCAACGCGACGTGCCGGAATCATTTTCAGGGCTTCTTCCACCAACGCTTCCTCAACCATCTCGGTTTCAATCAAACCTGGTGCAACACAGTTCACGGTAATATCGCGCTTGGCCAATTCAATTGCCAGGGATTTACTGGCAGCGATAATACCGGCTTTGGCAGCGCTATAGTTGGTTTGCCCACGATTGCCAATCAAGCCCGATACCGATGCCAGAGTTACAATACGCCCTGCTGACCGACGGCGCACCATCGGCATAATGACCGGGTTCAGGACATTGTAGAAACTGTCCAGATTGGTATGAATCACTGCATCCCATTCCTCTCCGGACATAGCCGGAAAAGCGTTATCGCGCGCAATGCCAGCATTACAAACCACCCCGTAATAGGCGCCATGGGACTCCATATCCGCCTCCAATACCGCCTTTACCTGCGCCCGGTCAGCAACATCAAATTGCACTATGCGGGCTTTGCCACCCTGAGCGCTAATTTCACCGGCCACTGCTTCTGCCTGTTCGCGCTGTGCGCGACAGTGCAACACCAAATCATAGCCCTGTGCGGCAAGAGCCAGGGCTATTGCCTTGCCAATACCGCGACTGGATCCAGTTACTAATACACTCAGGGATTCATTATTGATTGACATAATTGGTAACTCGTTATTGTTCGATAGCACCAGATACCAGAAATTGTTCCGGATCTTCGGGCTGAAATACGTTGATATTGGCACTGGCGGTAATATGAGAATAGTTTCCCAACCCCTTAAGCTCACACTCAAATACGCTGAGCCCATTCTCACCGCGAATCAATTCCCTGACACTGACCTGTAATTTGCTTCCCACCGGGAAATAAGCCTGGCTTACCGTATAGCGGCGACTACCCACTAAAAAGCCAATTTTGACAGGTAAGCCGACACGACGGGCACGGCAACCACCAAATGCACCTATGGTCTGGGCCATCAATTCAATCCCGACCCAAGCCGGCAAACCCTGCTCATCGACAAAGGGGGCATCAGCGCGAATCGTCACGCTCGCCTGCAGGGCTTCTTCATCCCAGGCATCAATTTGATCCAATAGCACCATAGTGCCCTGATGGGGTACTACAGATTCAAACGAAAAAAGTGGATATTCAGCGGGTTGGCTGGTCATCACATAACTCCAGTATCAGCGAGATATTATTGCCGCCAAACGCGAACGAATTGCTCATTGCATAGCGCAGGGGCTTGTTAACTTTACGTGCCCCCAGGTTTTTTAATGACGCCAATTCAGGATCAGCTACGCCATCCCACAGCTGGCGCGGCAAGGCGCCATCTGCGCGCTGTAACGCCAGCAGGCAAAACACAGCCTCCAGAGCACCGGCAGCCCCCAGTGTATGGCCAGTCAATGCCTTGGTAGAGCCGCAGGCTATATCGGGGCCAAACACACGTGCGACTGCATAACTCTCCATACGGTCATTTTGCTCAGTCGCCGTACCGTGCAAATTGATGTAATCAACAGCATCAGGTGCCAATGCCGCCATGGATAAAGCGGCACGCATAGCCGCTTCAGCACCACGTCCCTCTGGCTCAGGTGCCGAAATGTGGTGTGCATCCGATGTTTCCCCGATGCCCGCAAGTCTGATCTGACCAGGTACCCGCGTAAGAACCATCAGGGCCGCTCCTTCGCCGATGTTGATTCCACGCCGGTTTTTGCTGAACGGATTGCAGAGTTGATCGCTCACCGCCGCCAGCGATAAAAAGCCCTCCACAGTAAGATGACAGAGGCTATCAGCGCCGCCCACAATCACCGCATCGCACACTCCCAACGCAAGCAAACGTGCGCCGCTTGCCAGGGCCTTGGCACCGGAGGTACATGCGGTAGAAATAGTCCAGGCGGGCCCGCGTGTATCCAGCGTACGAGCCAAAAACTCTGACGGCGCAGCAATTTCCTGCTGTGTGTAGTGATATGCAGGAGGGAAGCTGCCAGTTTGCAAGTGGGCGGCAACTGCGACCTCACCTTCTGCGATACCTGAAGTACTGCTGCCAAGCACAATGCCAATACGATCCGCACCATATTGAGCTTTAAGCAGCTCTACAGTCGGAGCCAATTTGGTTGCTACCGACAGCAATAGCGCATTGTTACGGGTATCTGCCCGCTGCGGGAGTTGTTCGACAAGGCCCAAGGGAAGCGCTCGCCCCGGGCTGTAGCTATCCGTTGTTACTAGCGGCGATGCCTGGGCACTGAATAATTGCGCATTGATAGCTTGCAAATCTTGTCCCAGGGCACAGATGGCAGCGACCTCATGGATGTAGCACTGACTGGTCATGTTTTGGTCCACTGCAGGTTGGTAACCGCTATAGTCAATGGCAGGCGCAAGTGCTTAACCCGAGCCTGTTTACTGTAGCCAAGCAGCGCCTGCCCCAGCCCCTGTTCAATGATATGCGAGGGAACTCCAGGGTAAGTAATTTCAAGCAGGGGTTTGCGCCGATAAATGAGCTGCCGCCCTTCAGCAACAGATTGCAGCCGCCAATGGGGCTGTGTTGCTAACACCTGTTGCCAGTCGCTTTGTGCCCACCAGGCCAGCAAGCTGCTGGCAAGTAAAAAGCGCGCGGGTAGATCTTGCGGCAATTCAGGAGCCTTGTAGATCTCCAACTGTTCACCCTTTTTACTGACTGAGAGAACCCGGCGCCCAAGCGGATCGAGCAACACCAGGCTGGTAGCATCCCTGGCGTGCGCCAATGCGGCAGTGAGTTGGTAGTGGCGCGCCTGATACTCGATATCTAGTTGCTGCAATACTTGCCAACAGCAGTTACCCCCCTGGTCAGCCGGCAGCGGCAAAGTCTCCAGCGTACTCACACGCATCTGGCTACAGCCCGCCAGGGATATCAGTATCGCTAGCAGCACCAGCCACTTTTTGCACATGCCATGGCTCATCAGGGTTTTCTGCATTCGAGCAGGGTGTGGTAGCTGCCATCCAATAAAGGATATTCCTGCTTAACCACCAGCCCGGCCTGGCTAACCAGATTTTTCATTACCTCCACGCTATACATCTTGCTATTGCCATTGGCGATAGTGGTGAAATACAGCGAGGTGCCAATCAAACTATGCTTGGCTGCGGCATATTTCTGGTTGTCGAAAAACGGTTCCAGAATGTAAATGCGGGTATTTTGATCAGCGGCCTGACATACGTTTTTCAAAATGGCGACAATCTCTTCCACCGCAAAACAATCCAGAAATTGGCTCATCCAGATAACATCCGCCCCCTGGGGAATTTTCTGGCTGGTGTCGAGCAGATTAATTTGATGGAAATCGATGCGATCGAGCAAATTACGCTGACGCGCATTTTCACGCGATACCGCCAGTTGCCCGGGAAGGTCCAGGATTTTAACCCTCACCTCCGGATCATACTCACAGCACAGCATGGACCATTTGCCGGTATTGCCACCGATGTCGAAAATGTAGGAAGGTTTGGGGTCAAATACGATTTTGAGGGCCGAAGGAAAAGCATTGTCTGAGTAGAAATGATCAAACTCAAACCAGGATTTTTTTACCTGCTCAGGCAATTGCGACAAACCTTCGTATACCGTCGGCCAGTTGCCAAAAACTTTTAACCCCTCGGGTTTGCCATTTTTTACGCAGTCTTCCAGTACCTTGGCACCTTCATAGCAAACGTCCTGCACAAAATTAAAATTTACCTGTGTCATCCGATCTTTCAAAATAAAAAAACCGGTTTTGGTAACGTCGATCAGCCCCGCATCATTGACCGACAAAGCCCCGGCAGACTCAGCCGCTTCAACCAGCAGGCGCACACCATAATCGGATAACTCCAGGTCGCGAACTATATCCTCAACTGTAGCCTGGCCATCTTTATCAAAGATGTAATCGAGAATACCCAAATTGCGGATCGTTAATACCGCTTGGAAAAACAGGGGTGAGAAGGCCAGCTTCTGCGCTTCGTGAAGTGCTTCAATGGCATGCATCTTTTTTGTTGTCATTTATCTTCCTCATTTACCAGGGGGGTCGCCGCGACAGTGGTCGGAGCAAAAAATAGCGGAGTCAGGAGCCAACAACTCAGGATCCCAACCAGAATAATCAAACCAAACTGATGCAGCACCGGCACAGCGCTCAATGATAGCAAACCAAACGCCAGGATTGAGGTGCCACACGCCAAACTGGATGCCAGCCAGGATTCAGGGTTAAAACCCCCTTCGGTATAAAAAACTGCGGTATCCAGGCCAATACCTATCACCAGTAACAGCGCCATCACATGAAACAGGGTAATCCCGTCGACGGCCGCAGAGCCCAGTGCAAAAACCATCGCAATTAACAGGGGTACCAGCAAACGCCACGCGCGGCCGCGATAACGTACCAGCAAACCAACGGCAAGTAGCGCAATAGTCACCAGAAGAACACTGCTCACACTCCAGCGATAGCGCCCCAACAGTTGCGACAAATCATCTGTCTGATTGACTAACCTCACTCCCGGCAGGGAAGCCGTTAATGCGGCAAGAGTTTGATCGGGAGAGGGTGATACCAGCGTGACCAATGAATACCAGATGCCATCCTTTTGTATTAGCGGTGGCACCAGCACTCCCAGGCTGCTGGTCGTAAGGTCAGCAGGTAGTAACAGGGCTTCCGATAGGGCTGGTGGCTGGCATTGGGTACCCAGTTTGGTACAGAGTTGTGCCAGTGCCCCCTGTGCGCTATAGAGTCTTGCAGCAACAAGCTGGCGGTCTGCTATTTGCTGCGCAGTTGCGGGTAAATATTGGTTCAGCCCTTGCCAGCGCCAATCCGCCTCACCCGCCTGAGTTAATCGATCAGAGAGCGACTGGGCGCGAATCAACAATTCCTCCGAAGATGATGCCTCGATAAAGAAAAAGCGACTCACCGACGGTTGCTGCAGAATATCCTGAACCTGTTGCTCCGAGGCCAATAAAGCCTTTGGCGATGTATTCAGATTCAACACCGAATCGTTGGCCCCCCCGCGTACAATTGCAACAATTGCCAGGCAAGCCAGTGCAATTAAACACACAATCACTTTCTTCGGGTGACACCAGAGAGGGCGATACCCCCGCAAGCCAACACTGAAAAAGCCGATAGCGGCGCGCAATGGTGCCGGAGGCGAGGAAGAAGATACTTTGGTTTTATCGGGGTGATAAAAAGGCCCCAGCGCCAATACTGTCATCCAGGCGCCAAAAATACCCGAAGCACAAAAAACTGCCATCTGCTGGAGCCCGGGAAATGGCGTGGTAAATTGCAGTAAATAAGCCCCGATTCCAGTAAGTGCACCTATAGCCATGGCAAAACGCAGCTCATGGCGTGCAAGCAACCCGCCACCTTCGCGCTGGCTGCCCATCAGAAAATGGAGCACATAATCACCGGCCACCCCAAGTAAGGTACTGCCAAATGCCAGGGTGATAATGTGGATGCGCCCGAATACCAGCAGGCTTACTGTTAACGCCAGAAAGTAGGCACTGGTCATAGTTAGCAAGACAGCGCCAAGCGGCACAGGGCTGCGGAAAACCCATAACACCATCGCGACTATCCCAAGCATAGAGCCAAGTCCGACCGTATTTATCTCCCCGGTAGCCTGTTCGGTACCGGCGGCGGCATGAAAAATCATCCCCGAGGTAAGTAACTGGACCTCCGGCCAGGCAGCCTTAAACGCCGCAACAGCACTGGTGACATACTCTTGCATGTCAGGATCAAAGGGGCTTTGGTGCAGCCTGGCACTCACCAGTAACCAATGCTCGCCACCGGACTCCACCATGGGAAATCCCTGGTATTCCTGGAGCTTTAGCGCCGGCGCCAAACTGGCGAGCCAACGCCCACCCAAATTAAATGGATCTTCTACAAACCCATAAGGACGGGGCACAGCGACAGGATTGAATAAATCGCGATATGCCTGTTCCGCCAGTTGCTCCGGACTGTTCTTGGTCAGCCATTGACGTGTTTCAAAGCTCAGCAGCTGCTGGCTAAAAGGTCGATAAAGCGTCTGAAGTTGTTGCTGCAACCCATCGCCAGTTTTATCTTCCTGAAGCTGGTTGCTGGCAAACAGCCGCGTCTTAAGATCCCGAGCCTGGATCAAGGCCAGCGACTTGTCGTTTGCCTTGATCAATACCAATAGGCGATCCTGAAAACGGCTGGCTAGCAGCAAACTCAGATCATGGAGCACCGGATTGCGCTCATCGCGCGGTAATAACTCCAGCAAATTGCTATGGAACGGTTTGGTGTAAAACAACTGGCGCGCGCAAAAGACTGCGCAGAAGACAAACACCAGCAGCCACACCCCGGCAAAGAGCAGGTTGCGGCGGCGAGCAGCAGGCGTTGAAAGCAGAGCTAATGATTTCACGGCGTAGTACGCGTCACCTTAGCGGTTGTCAGCTGGATGCGAGTAGAGTCGCCATTGGCTTCCGCAATATCCAACTGCTCGGTAAATTCGTGCCCTTGCAGCTCAATTTTTTTGATGTACGCCGCCAGGTTAGGCGAACGGGGAACCAGAGTAATTTGCCAGTCGGCACTGGAGCCCGTGCTGGTAAGCAGAAAATATTCGTTAAGCGCGCCCAAATCCCCAGCGATAACACCGGAAAAGATACGCGCAATAATCTCCGCTCCGGCCGCAGGCCCCCGCCCGTCCAGTAAGGACTTGCCCTGGGCATCTTCAAATTTGATAGTCCCGGCGCTGAGCTGCAGACTGTTGCGCACCGGCTCGAGTGTTTCCCAGCGCACCCCTGCCGCGCGATCGAAGGAAAATTTGCCCGTAGAGTTAATAGGAACTGGCAACACCGCGATCGATTTGGTTTGGACAAAACTACCTTCTAACGCCTGGACGGCCGCACTGCGCCGGGTGAGCTCGGTGAGTAACCCGGCGTCAGCCAGGGCACTGGCCGCCAGGGCCAACAACCAGCTGGCCAAAGTGAGTCTTAACATCCTATTACCCCGAGCTTTTCCAACAAAATTGGCGGAGATGCGAGCTGCATCTCACCTGTTCCCAGACATACCGCCACCTGATCAGTATTGCCTTTGGTAAGCCTCAAGCCACTTGCCGCGTCGCTAATCAGGTATTGGATACGCAGGCGGTTCTCCCAGTCTTCAACCCAGGCACAGACAATGACCCGCTGCTGGAACCGCAGCGGCTGAACATAACGGATATGCATATCGATAACCGGCCAGGAAAAACCGGAGTCGCGCATCTGACAATAGTTGTAATCCAGTTGGTCAAAGAGCTTGCAGCGTGCAATTTCGAAATAGCGCGCATAGTGGCCGTGCCAGGCAACTTCCATCATATCGACATCATGGAAGGGGATTTCCAGCTCAACACTGGCGCGCCAAAGCTCGGGAATGGTCTTATCCTTGTGTGCCATCGCAAGTACCCTCCCGATAAAGGCTCAAACCCTGCTCCTGAATACACGCAATCAGTTGGCGCAACTCTGCTTCCAAGGCGCGATCTTCCACCAAAAAACCATGTGCGGCGCGAATCTCTTCAAAAGTGGTTTTTAATCCACCTTCAATTCCATGTTCGCTATTACCTGCTTGCTGGCGTAACTCAAGCCCCTGACAAGCTGCCAGCAACACTGCTGCCGCAACCTGCTCAGTTAATTGCAGGACTCGCAAGCAATCGCGCGCCGCTATAGTCCCCATACTTACCTTGTCTTGATTGTGGCATTCGGTAGAGCGGGAAAACACGCTGGCAGGCATAGTGAGTTTAAGTGCCTCTGCGGTCCAGGCAGACACACCTATCTGCACAGCTTTAAACCCGTGATTAATCGCACGACGTTCTTGCGGTGCGCCAGACAGGTTCGCAGGCAAACCATGGTTGAATTTGGGGTCGACCAATTGGGCAAGCTGACGATCCAGCAAATCAGCAATATTGGCGACCGTATTTTTCATGCTGTCCATAACAAAGGCGATATGGCCGCCATAAAAATGCCCACCGTGCAGAACATGTTCGCCCTCCCCGTCGATAATTGGATTATCGTTGGCGCTATTGAGTTCGTTTTCAATGAACTGCCGCCACCAGGGCAGGCTATCCACAGCCACACCGATAACGTGGGGGGCGCAACGCAGGGAATAGCGATCCTGCAAGCGATTGGGGTTGCGCGGTGGTTCACCGGCATGCAAATCCTCACGCAGCCAGGCTGCTACCTGCTGTTGACCCGGATGGGGTTTTACTGCAAACAGCAACTCATCAAAGTGATGGGCATTCCCCTGGGCAGCAACCGTCATCAGGGCTGTAATCCGGGTTGCCAATTTAGTCAGGTACCGGGTTCGCTCAAATGCCAGGCAGGCTAAAGCCGTCATAACTGCTGTGCCATTCATTAACGCCAGGCCTTCTTTAGGGCGCAACTTGAGCGGTTTGATGTCCAGCTCGCTAAACACCTCGGCAGTTTTGCGTCGCTCTCCACGGTAATAGACTTCGCGCTCACCACAGAGTACTGCCGCCACATAGGAAAGTGGAGTCAGGTCGCCACTGGCACCCACTGATCCTTCCTCAGGAATAATCGGCACTATGTCCCGCTGCAGGAGCGTGACCAATTGCTGCAACAGACCATAACTTACCCCCGAATATCCTCGCGTCAACGACGTCAGACGCACCGCAAGCACAGCCCGCCCGGCAACTGGTGAAAGCTCGGCGCCCAGACCACAACCATGAAAGGTATACAGGTGTTGGGGTAATTGCTCAACCAGCTCACGGGGGATATGCGTGGTGCAGGAATCACCATAGCCCGTAGTTACGCCATAGATTACACCGTCCTCCTGCAGCAAACGGTCCAGGAATCTGGCCCCTTGTTCGATGCGCTGAACAAACTCTGGCGCATTACCCAAAACACAGGGGCGACGCTGGTGCGCAGTGGCAAGTATGTCTTCAATACTCAGGCGTTGATTATCAAAAACCAGAGGGGTGCTGACTGGGTGACTCATGTTGATCCTTTGTTGCTCACCGACACTTTTTTCAAGGCCGGATCGGTAGGTTGCGACACAGATGGGGTGGAGGATGGCAAATGCCAGAAATCAAAAAAATTAAACCATTGCAATGGTTCGCGACGACAAAAATATTCCAGTCGCTCTGCATAGGCTTGCGCTAGTTGGGTGAGCTGCTCGCGGCGGTGCATTCGGGAAACCTGCACGCTTGCACTCAGCTGCTCAAAATAAATCTGATAACGGCCCTGCTCGCGTAAACAAAAGAGCGCAATTAAGGGCGTGCGTAAAATAGAAGCCAGCATAAAAGGCCCCACCGGTAAAGGGGCCTGATCACCCAGGAAATTTACCAGCAAGCAATTCTCTGGATGCGTAACCGCCACGCGATCACCCGCAATCGCGATAAACTCGCCGCGCTCAGCACGCTCGCTCAACATCATGGCGGTTGCAGGGGTAATTTCGGTCACCTGGATAATATCGATATTGCTTTCTCCCACTTGCTCTTCCAGCAGGCGATTGAATTTTTGCGCGTGCTTGGTGTGCATCAACACGGTCAGCCGCAAATTGGTGTGCCGCGCCGATAGACAACGGCAAATTTCAAAGTTGCCCAAGTGGGAAATCAGAAATAGCGCTCCCTGTTTGCGCGCAAGTAAATCTTCGATCAGTTCATCATTATGGATGGCAACATCAGCCAATTTAATGCGCCCCATCCACACTGCCAACTTATCAATCAAGGCCAGCGCAAAAGACCAAAAGTGGGCGAAGCCCAACCGATAGGCGCCCCCGGCCTGAGGTGTAAAACCGGGTATTGCCCGCTGCAAATAAGCCTGGGAATGCTGGCGCGCCTGACTGCGAAACACAAAGAAATAAACCATTACCGGAAACAGGAATAGCTTGAACAGCGGCGCCCCGCCGAGTTTGTAACACCCCAGCAAAAAGCGCATTCCGGTGGTTGCCCCTGCCTCGCCAATATTGGCCCAGTGGGTTTGGTGTTCAGCGCTCACTCGACCTCCGCCCTGAACTTCTGCAGTAGCAGGCGAGGCAGGCGCCAAAGCATCCCGAAAAATAACCGGGTGTGCATCCAGGAAATTAATTTGTTATCGCGCCAGGCCAGGAAATGCGAAACCCCATTTTCCGGGTAGATAACCCGGGTTGAAAGCTGCTGGATTGGCCAATGCCGCCAGCGCCAGCGCACCATAAATTCGGAATCAAAATCCATGCGGTTCCCCATGGGTTCTTCTGCGAGCAACTGGCAGGAACGCTGCACTGGATAGACTCGAAAACCGCACATGGAATCTTTGATCACTAACGAGAGCGTATTGATCCAGACCCAAACATGCGTCAAGTAACGGCCATACAGACGTCCCTTGGGTACTGAGTCATCGTAATCGGGCATACCTGCAATCAAGCACCCGGGGCGGGTCTCAGCCAAACGCAGAAATGCTGGTATGTCATCGGTATTGTGTTGACCGTCTGCATCAATTTGCAACGCGTGACTAAACCCCAGTCGGGCCGCAGCCTGCATCCCGGTTTTCAGCGCAGCGCCTTTGCCGCCATTGTCGGAGCGCTCAATCAAATGCACCTGATCCATCTCGCTCGCCAGTTGGCGTATTACCGCTTTACACGCCTCATTACTACCGTCATCAACCAGGACAACCGGCAACCCAAGGCGACGGATACTTGCCAGTGTCCGGGGGAGCACCTGCTCGTGGTTGAAAACCGGTACCAGCGCACAGGGATTAAACAGAATCGAGCCCGACATCAGTTAGCCCCTTGAGTAAATACTATGCGGCCACTGGCATGGGCAACCGGTGCAGATTCCGGCCCACTGGTGTAGGTGAAGTAAAGCTTGTTCTTGTCCGCCTGGTATTCCAGCCACAGATCCAGCGACTGGTCTGCGCTTATCACTTGTTGAAACTTCAGGGCTTCAAGCGCGCCAAATTCACCCAAGTCACCCCAATGCTGCCGCGCATAATGAACAGCCCAATGGGTTTGTACCACGCCGGGCAGGACTGGCCGGCCAGGGAAATGTCCGTCGAAATAATACAAATTGGCGGGAACAAATAGCTTCAGCGAGAGTGTATTTGCATCAGCCATACGCGCAACCAATTCAGGCAAGCGCGGCAGATCAGTATCAGCAAACAGCGCCTGCAAATCTTCCTGTGTTGTTTTGCCCTGGCGATTGCACGGCAGTTGGGCCAGATAGCGCCAATACCGCGGTATTGCCACCCGGTCACATTGGCCATCCAATGCCTGTTTGAATATCTGGTTAAACGCTGGTTTCCCCTGATCCACTAGCAACTTGTTACCTGCATTAGTCAGCACCAGCACTGCTCCCAAGCGCTCGCCACGATCTGGCAACAGAACCAATCGAGCCTGCGCAACCAGAGCGTGTTGCGCTAATAACTGTTCAATGGCAGTCAGCGAAATCCGCTTGCCGCCTACTTTGGCTATGCGATCGGCACGGCCACACAGATCAAATTGTCCCGCTGCTACAAGACGGGCAGAATCAGCGCCGGTATACCATTCAGTATCTGCCAGATGAGGGCTGCGCACTTGCAGCAAGCCATCAACATCGGCCAAACGAACCTCGACCCCCGGCAGGCATCGCCAGGAAGCATTCATGTCTTGCTCACGCCAGGCAATACCACCGGTTTCGGTACTGCCATAAATTTCACTCACCCGGCATTGCAGACGAGCCAAAACCGCCAGGGAGGCTTCGCGCGGCAAAGGCGCTCCCGAGGAAAAAACCGCCGCTAATTGCGCATTGGCCGGCCAATCCAGCGGTGGAATACGCCCCAAATGAGCAGGGCTGCTAATGATTGCCACTGGTTTTCCTGTAGCAGCCACCTGCGCCAACTCCTCCCAGTAATCGCATTCATAGCGGCTAAAGCAACGGCCTGCGCATAACGGCCATAGCAACCTGAACAACATGCCATAGATATGATGATGGGAAACACTGGTAGCGATACGTGCATCGGCAAGCTTCACGCCCCAAAGCGTCTCAAGGGTGCATAGTTCCGCATTTAACTGCGCAAAACTCTTGTGGATGGCGACTGGCTCCCCCGACGAACCCGAGGTGTAAAGAATCAGGGCCGGTTGGTGTACGACAACAGGCTCCAACCGGGCCAAAGCCTGGAGTGTTGTATCAACCGCAGGTTTTAATCTCTGTGGCAGGTCAAAGTCACCCGCAAATTCACTGGTCAACTTACTCACCCGGGCAAGGGTGTCCGGCAAGTTGTTCGCAGGTATCAACGCCTGCTTGCCCTGACGCCAGAGCGCGACCAGTGCTGCGGCAAATTCCATACTATCGCGCAGGTACAGCGCTACTATCTGGCTTTTAACTGGCGTGAAAACTGTTTCCCACTCCGAAATACGCAGACAAAACTGTCCCCAACTCCATTCACTTTTGGCATCAAAAGCCAGTGGTTGGTGAGCAGGAAATGCATCGCCAGGATTGGCAATCAACTCAGGTAGATTAATTATCGGCATGGAACTGCGTTTATCTCTATATATTCCATCCACAGAATTACTGTGGCAATTTACTTAATGGTTGGCGTTTGCTTTATGCTTGTGCTCAACCCATTTGCGCACTGGATATTCGCCTGCCAACAGCGCCCCGATCGCAATGTAAGACAGCAAACCGTTATACAAAGCCCATAACTCATCACTGGCATAAACAGTCGACAAGGCAATTACCCCGTTAGTTACGAAGAAACCGCACCAGACCCAGGTTACCTTGCGCGTATAGGCTACCGCATAAGAAGGTAAATCCGCGTGCTGTAAACGGGCAAAGCGCTCTATTACTGTCGGTGGGCGCCATAGGCTCACCCCAAACACCATTAGCAGCACCAGACTGACCAATACCGGATAAAACTTCAGACCAATAACCGAGCCGCTAACCAGAGTCACCAGGGTTGCGGCAACAGCCGCAAGCAACAGCCAAAGGCTATGGTGTTGCCCAAAATTGCCCGCTACAACTCTGGCCAGCAGCAACCGGGCACCGACAGCTACCAGCAAAATAACCGCCAGCCAACGCGGGCCCAAATAATTCAGACCAAAGTAGACCAGCAGCGGGTACAGAATTAGTACCCCTCCAACGATTATGCCCAACCAGCGCCCGGGGCGCGTCATCACTCTGCCTTGTCCATCAGCTCGCTAACGGCATTGACTATGTCTTCAACAGTACGCACTGCTTTGAAATCTTCGGGGCTGATTTTTTTACCCACATATTTCTTAAGCTCCACCACCAGATCAATCGCATCGATACTGTCGATGTCCAGATCCTCACCCAGATGAGATTCCAGGCGGATCTCCTTGGGATCAAGGTCAAACAGATCTGCCAGGGTTGCTGCTACATGCTCAAAAATCGCATTCTTGTCTGCCATGGCACACTCCTTATTTGGTACGACGATCCGCGACCAGCGCGCAGAGGTTTTGAATACTGGCGAAATGCTTGCGGGTTTCTTCCGCTTCAGCATCCAGTTTGACGCCATAACGTTTCTGCAACGCAACGCCCAATTCAAGCGCATCTATGGAGTCCAGCCCCAATCCGGTAATAAACAGCGGGGCCGAATCATCTATGTCATCCGCACTGATATCTTCCAGATCCAGGGTCTCAATAATCAGTTGTTTCAGCTCCAATGCCAGATCAGTTACAGATGGGTTTGTCATTTGCTCGTATTTCCTCAGTAAAGTAATTCTGCAAGTCTTGCGTCAATTGACGCGCAGCCAATGCAGGCTGTTGTCGATCATAGGTAGAAACGGCGATGTCCTGCCCCACCCGTAAAGTCATATGTAATTTGCGCGGCGGAATATGATACCACCGGTGCTTTTTGGTCAACGTCAGCGGCTCACATAAAATCGTCACCGGGGTCACTGCCGTACCGGTGCGCAAGGCGACATTAGCAGCTCCACGCTGAAATTTAAGGCCAGCGCCTGGCTGGGTTCGGGTCCCTTCCGGAAAAATAATCAACGCGCTACCGGCAGCCAGTGATTTGCCCGCCTCCGCAACCAATTCTGCCCCTGAGTCATTGGTCAAAAAACCAGTCAAGCGCAGGTATCCCCGCATAGCCGGGTTAGTCAGCAAACGCCCTTTTACTATGCAGTCTGGATTGGGAATAAAAGCGATTAGAAAAACCACATCGATAAGGCAGGGGTGATTAGCCAGCACCAACAACCCGGGGCGGCGCAATAATGCTTCGCCGCTGATCTCCCAGCTGAGCACTCCCAGAAATCGCAGGGTATGGATATATAGACGAAATGTACGATGAATCAATAAACGTGCGCGTTGTTGCCGCACCATTGGTGCACGGGAGGTCAATTTAATCCAGGGTGATGCCAATAGCGGGATAAGCACGCCACCTATGCCGAACAGGGCAAAACTCAAGCCTGTTGCAAATAATCGCCAGTAGTAATTAATCAAATTGAACATCAGCTTGCACTACGCTGAATTGACCAGGCACTGCCGTTAGCCGCAAAAGTCAGGCTAGACCGGGTAGAATTTTCAAGCAGGGCTAACAGGGCCAATGACTGGGGATAGGTGCCCGCTATCTCTGTCTTTCCCGCCGCCAGCCCTGTGCTGGTGAGCGACCACTCGCCTCCCGCAGCGACCACTATCGCCAACGCATAGGCGTGCTCTGGTTGATTGGCATGAAGTTGATAAAGCTCAGGGGGAGGTTCATCACAAAATACACATAACACCGGCCCACCATTAGCCTGGGACAACCCCAGGGTTTCCAGTAAAGCCGGAATAAGCTCCTGAGCACCGCCACTGATAGCAGTGATATTGGCGGTCAACCCCTGATGAATGGAAAAAAGTCCGGCAATAGCATTATGGACTGACAAACTGAACGCCGTTGGTGAGAGAGGCTCACCACGCGCCAAATCCTGTAATAATCCCAGCGTACGGTTAAGATCGCCATGGCGGGACACATAGACCAGCGGCATGGGGCCATGAGCTTCTACCATAGGAATAATCACGCTAAGCGCAGCGCGCCCTACCAAACTGAGGCGACGTCTGAGCATAGCAGGAATGATAGAGACATCGGGCTGTGAATCCGCAGCCAGAGCAGACCAAGCCTTCCAGCCAAGGATGTTAAAACCAAGCGCTGACATTATTATTTTCCGCGAATCCGTATTGCTATTGTTTACAGTCTTATTAACCCCAAGGCCAAGCCAGCATTGTTACAGACAACACCAAGAATGTGAACTACTACGACAATCAGGCATCCCCCGCAATTGGCCGCAGCTCGCTCATTGGTCACGAATATCATAGTATGCTAACCACTTCGCTCACCCAAAATGCCGTGAGCGTCTCCTCCCATTAATCACAAAACACGGAGTTACCTATGAAGCTCGCATCCAGCCTCAGCATTCTTACTCTCAGCCTATGTGCATTCAATGCCAGCGCGCGCGATAACATTCAGGATTATTCTATTGCCGATGCTCTGGCGTCTGCACAAGCTAAAGATATTCTGGGCACTGATATCAAATTCTACTTTGGCGACCAGCCCCATGGCGCCATCGTCAAAAAGTTTGTGGAATCACGCACCAATAAAAAAACCAATGGTGCCAACAAGAGTGACAAGGAAGCCTGCGAGTGGGCATTTTTGTCCACTATGAAAACCCTGCGGGAAAAAGCCCAAAGCCTCGGCGCCAACGCCGTGGTAAATATTCGCTCAAACTACCGCAACAACCTCACCAGCAGTGCGACTACATTCAAATGCGGCTCAGGCATGCTGGTTTCCGGTGTTGCGCTGGTTGGTGATGTGGTGGAAATTAAATAGCAATCAATCAGCCTCCATAGGCAAGCGTTTTTAAATCCATAAAAACATTCTAATGACCTACAAAAGAAGCACATATGAAACGCAAACATTTATTAACTGTTGCCTTGCTATTCACCTGCAGCGCTAGCGCCAACGATCTCAGTATCAATCAGATTGCGCCTTACCATGACGCAAAAGTTATTCAAGACAATGTAAAACAAGAGTGTATTGACCTTGGCAAACAATTTTCTGACGCAACTATCTCAGCGGTTAAAAAAAATGGCTGGTCAGTGTCCACTAGACCGGAAGCTGAACCGTCGCAGCAGGGGCTGGACTTGAAGCTTACTATTGTTAATGCGATCAGCTCGGGCGGATTTTATATAGGCCAAAGAAAATCGGTATCCATAGAGGCGGTACTCTATAAGGATGGCCAAGTCGTCAATACTTTTAACAGCACACGAAACTCAGGTGGTGGTGCTGGTGGGTCGTTTAAAAGTTCATGCTCAATACTGAAGAGATGCGTCGACACTCTTGGGGTCGATGTCAGCAAATGGTTAAAAACACAAAAAATTTAGCCGTGCACCAATAAAAAAACCAGCCATTGATCAGATCAACTCAATGGCTGGTTTTTTTATTGGCTTTTCCCAATCTATGCTCGTGCAATCAATTAACTGCTGCGCGTTAGCTGTCGCCCTTGATGAATCGAAACCACCTGGGCACCGGTTTTTTCCACACTCACTTCTGCATCAACTAACAATTCAGGCTCCAGTGGCGAGCTCAAAATTTCGCGATACAAAGGCTCTATATTGCCCAGCGCTGTCTGCAGCTGGTAGAGATTGGTTTGCAGCATTTCCAATTGTTCAGATAGCGAATTGCGCTGGCTCTGTAATTGAGTCAAGCGCAGCATGTGATGCTCCAGCAATTGTTTCTGGTATTGGTTACGGTGAAACAAAGGTGCCAGAGCTTCCTGCATCCAGTGGTTTATGTGTTGATTCAATTCCACATACACATTGCGCACTTCCTGCACCAGCGTATTGATAAAGCGGCTAATTAACGCGCCTTTATGGGAGAAAACGGCGCTCAGCGATTTACGGAAATCATCCGCGCGCTTATGCAACTGACGCAACTGACGGCGCTGCTTTTGAATTTTGAGTAGATGACGCATCATCAAATGGTCATCGCCCAGCGGCTGATCTGGCCTTTCATAGATGGATGCCATCACCCGGTTGCAACGCTCAATTTCGCGCTCCAGATGGCTGATACTGCTATCCACATCATCAAAGAATTTTCCAATCGCACGCGCCAGGCCCACAGTTGTCCAGCTCTGTGCCAGATTTTTATGAGCTTCGGCGATTTGCTGCTCCAACTGCGCCAAACTGACTGGCGCCAGCAGCGGCACCTTTTGCGATTCCAGTAAGCGCTGGCTGGTGCGTAGCGAGAGCGCCTGCTTGTGGTAGTCGTGATGTACGCGGCGAATGGTATCGCGCAGCTCCTGCAATTTAGCAGCCGCATTTTCCGGCGCTGCCGCACGCAGTTCATTAAATTCCTGTTCGGCTTCGGCAAAGCGGCGCAGCAGGCCATTGCGCGCGTTGATAATCATCTCGTAGCTATCGCCCACCAAACGGTGGCCAATAATCTGCTGCTGGTTGCGCATGACGATTTCCGCCAGCATCCGCTCCAGCTGCGGGAAATTACTGCGCAGCAATTGCGCCTGGTTGCGTCCAACCTTACCCAGCAGCCCCTGCTTGGCGGAAAGTGCCACTACATGGCTGGGCGATAAATCCAGTTGGCGCGCGGTGAGTTGGCGCAACTGGTTAATATTAGCCTCCACTTCTTGCGGCGGCGTTAAATCATCCCAAAGGCTGTCAATTTTATTTAACAGCGCGATAACCGCCGTGCAATTTTCTTCGCGCAGGGTCTGGATATGATCGCGCCAGATTTCCATATCACTTGCGGTCACGCCGGCATCCGCCGATAGCAAAAACAAAATCGCCTGGGCATCAGGCAGGGTTTTCAAAGTGAGTTCAGGTTCGTTGCCCAGTGCATTCAGGCCGGGGGTATCCACAATGCGTAAACCCTGGCGCAACAGCGGATGATCCAGGCTGATCAGCGCGTGGCGCCAGGCGGGAATAGTGACCAGACCCAGCTCGTCGCGCTCGCCCAGTTCATCCTGGGCAAACCCCAGTTTGAGCGCATCTGCCACGCTGACTTTCTTGCTCGCCGAAACCTGATTAATCGCAGCGCGCGTCTGCTCGTGATCCTCAGCATTAAAATGGATGGTCACCCAGTTTTGCGGGATGCGCTTGAAGCTTTGCAGACTGGTATTGGTGCGGCGGGTTTCTATGGGCAGGAGACGCACACAGTTGGCAGGCTGATGGGCGTCCCAGAAAATTTCGGTGGGACACATGGTCGTGCGCCCGGGTTGCGACGGCAGCAAACGACGGCCGCCACCGGCATAGAGCAAAGCGTTGATCAATTCGGTTTTGCCGCGCGAGAACTCCCCCACACAGGCGATGGTAAAACTTTCACCGCGTAATAGCTGGCGCGCCCGCTGCAGGGTTTTCCCCATAGGCGCCGCAAAAACTCCGTGGTTATTGAGCCAATGTTCAAAACGCTGCAAACGCTCATCCAACTGGCGTTTCCAGCGATTGTAATGGGTCATCTGGCGATGCAAGGCTCTTACGTCCATAGCGGTATACTCATTATTTACGTTGTGTAATAGCTGACCGAAAAATCAACATATCGACGACTTTTAAACCCAGCAAAATAATAATCGGCGATATATCAATGACTCCGCCCAAGGGTGGCAACACCTTGCGAATGGGCGCCGCAAGTGGATTGATAATTTGGTTTGCCAACAGCAATACGGGGTGATGGCTAAACGGGGCAATAAAGCTGCCGATAATGCTGATAATCATGCACCAGAAAAAAATGCTCGAAATAAGCGTCAAGGCCCCGACAAAACCCCAGGCAATTAATAAAAACGGATTGGTAATTAAACCAATTTGACCCACTACCACACACAAAATCACACTGGCTAATAATTGCACCAGCAGGATCAATACCACCGATGCCATGTCGATGCCCAGGAATCCAGGAATCACTTTGCGCAGTGGTTTTAACAGCGGCATAGTTACTTTTACGATTCCCTGCGACAGGGGATTATAAAAATCGGCCCGCACCAGTTGCAGTAAAAAACGCAAGACCACAATCACCAGAAACAACAGCATCAAGCTGGAAACAATCAAATGCAAAATATTGGCAATCATGAATTTCTCCGGTGATTAAAACGTTTAAAAATTATTTGCCCAACAATTCCGATAATTCGACCGCGCGATTGGAGCAAGCGGTCATGGCCTTCAATACAGTCGCACGCAGATGGTCTTGTTCAAAACTATTAATGGCTTGTTCGGTGGTGCCCTTGGGTGAGGTGACACGGCGGCGCAATTCTGCCACATCACAATGACTCTCTTTTGCCAACTGGGCAGCACCTACTGCAGTTTGCAAGGTCAATTCGGTAGCACACGCGCGACTTAGACCCAGTTTCTCGCCCGCCTCAATCATGGCTTCCATAAATAAAAAGAAATAAGCCGGGCCTGAACCGGAAACCGCCGTTACCGGATTCAACAAGGTCTCATCATCCAGCCATTGCACAATACCTACCGCCGCGAGAATTGCATTGGCCGTCGACTTTTGCACATCACTTACTTTCACATTGGCAAAGGCACCGCTAGCACCAAGACGCAATTGCGAAGGTGTATTGGGCATGCAACGCACAATGGCCTGATCCTCGCCCAACCAATTCGCCAGGCTCACGGTGGTAATACCAGCTGCAACGGAAATAATCAGCGGTTTATGTGCAAGCGAATCGCGCAGCGCCAGGCTTACCTCTTTTAGCATTTGCGGCTTTACCGCCAACACCACTACATCCGCTTGCGCCGCAGCCGCTGGGTTGTCAGTACTGATCTCGATGTGAAATTCCTGTTGCACTTTTTCCAGCGATTCAAGTCGCGGCCCAGCCGCAATAATTTGCTGTGCATTAAAGCCTTCTGCCAGCATGCCACCGATAATTGCTTTGGCCATATTGCCAGCGCCGATAAAGGCAATTTTTAAATTTTTCATTAATATTCCTACACAATTATTTCCGGTACATCTGCACCCGGAAACCAAATTTGCAGTGATTCATAATGATCACTGTTATCGTAAAGTCGAATGCTTAAATTATCATCCAGTTGTATTTCCAAAATTTGGTTACTTAATAAACCAGCGTTGCGAACATCTTTATTATAAATTTTTTGGAAATCCAGTGATGACCACAAAGATCCCTGCGCCCAATTGGCAATAACTTTTTCACCCAGAAATATATCTATTTCGCCCTGAATGCAGATTGTTACACCGCAACTAAAGTGTATCTGTACTTCACCTATACCAAAACACAACTGCGGTATATGAGAACCAGCAACAATGCCCAGATCCAAATCATCAGGGAACCGGTACATCAGCTTCTGGCTCCAAAAATATCCGTGCCCACACGTACAAAGGTTGCACCTTCAGCGATAGCAGATTCCATATCGCCAGACATACCCATGGATAGGGTATCCATGGCGTAACCTTGCAGGTTTAATACTTGCAAGGCCGAGCGCAATTTGGCGAAGGCTTTGCGCTGTTGTACCGGATCATCAGTTGCAGCGGGAATTGCCATCAGCCCGCGCAGCTTTACACGCACCAAAGGTGCAAGCGCCACAATCAAGGCTGGCAATTCTGCCAGACTCACGCCGGACTTGGTGGTTTCATCGTCAATATTTACCTGCACACAAATATTGAGCGGCGGCAAATGTAACGGACGCTGTTCATTCAAACGCTGGGCGATTTTCAATCGATCCACCGAATGCACCCAACTGAAATGCTCGGCAATTGGCCGGGTTTTGTTGGACTGGATGGGGCCAATAAAATGCCATTCAAGTTCAGGCAGGTGTTGCAGGGCAATTTGTTTGTCGAGCGCCTCTTGCAGGTAATTTTCGCCAAAGCGACGCTGCCCCCAGGCATAGGCCTGCGCAATAGCCTCCGGTGGCTGGGTTTTGCTAACCGCGATTAACTGCACACTTTGGGGATCTCGGCCAACGGCGGCGGCGGCTTGATGAATTCGTGCGGTGACTTTCGCGAGCTTGTCGTCTATCTTGTGCATATCCAGTTGTATTGACTCATTACATAAATCGGCCTGGCCGAT
>JAGKWY010000047.1 GCA_021151625.1 Gammaproteobacteria bacterium
GGGGGGGACAGATAAAAATGTTGAACATCCTCCTTGATTTTCGGTTAAAGTATGTTCTCTAAATTTGATAAAAAAAGGATATCAAGTGTTAGACGCTAAAGAATATTTGCACCTGGCGATTAATGCCATGGCCCGTGACGAACACCACGCTGCGCTGAATTACATTAAAGAAGTTTTGGCTCTTGAACCAGAAAATGCCAACGCGTTATATCTGCTTGGTGCAGAACACGCTGAGCTTGGTTTATATGATCGGGCGATCGAAGAAATAGAGAAAGCTCTGCATATTGACCCTAATATCGAGATGGCTCGTTTTCAACTGGGACTTCTATATCTCAAAGCCAATCAGTTAGAAGGTGCAGCCAAGGCGTTTACCTATTTGGCGGAGCGCTCTCAGGTAGATTCCCTCGCCGCTTATGCCGCCGGTCTCGTCGCGTTGTGTAAAGAGGATATTCCGCGTGCACGCGAAAAACTGGCCTTGGGTTTATCTGGAACCAATGATAATCCTGCACTTAAAAAAGATATGCAGGAGCTTTTGAATAATTTACTGGATGGTCAGGGCGCAGCAACCCAGGAAACGTCGACTGAAGATTCCGCAACAGCCTCCATTTACTTGGGCGCATACGGAACCAAGAATTAAATCGAGCATTCATGACTAGAATTGATCCTTTGCGAATTGCCCAAATTTTCAGATCACTAGCGAGTGAATCTGGCGATCAGGTGCAGCGCAATTCGAATGAAGCGCAACGCAAACCTTTGGTAACCAGCCCTGACAAGGAGCCAAAGAAGCACGATAAAGAAGTTTTACGGCAACGTTTGCGCCAGCGTTTACAGCGATTGAGTCAGGAAGATATTGATTTTTCTAAGGTAGCACCGGAAGTGACTATCAAAGAAGTGTTAATTTGGGAATTTGGTGAGGAAGTGATGAGTCACCCTGAATTTAACCTTCTTGCCAGTAAAGTTACCCGTACTATGCAAGACAACGAAAAAGTTGCCCTGCAATTGCAAAAACTCATTCGAGAAATGACGAACTAATCAAAACATGGATAACATCAAACAGGATATGTCTGTAGCATCTTCTTTTACACCCAATGCGGAAACGTCTGCTCGCTTTGAGCGTTTTTCAGGATTTCTGAATACAGATCCAAAAAATATTTCCTTGCGCTTGAATGCGATTGAATTGGGGATCGAATGTCAGGCTTGGGATAAGCTGGGGCAACTGGTTGCCGACGGCATAAGTCTGGCTCCTGATAACGCATCATTGCACGCTCATGCTGGAATGCTTGCATTGAGAGATCAGAACTATATATTGGCGTGCGAGCATTTTGAGTTTGTCATTACATCAGACAATTTCGTGTCTGATGCTTCTGTTTTATACAATTACGCATTCGCGCGTTTTTATCTTGCTGAGTATGAGAGAGCTCATTCTATTCTCATTCAAATACCCCCTACATCAATGATACAAAAATCAGTGAATGTATTATCAGCGCGCTGCCTTCATCATTTGGGTAAACCGGAAGAGGCGATCGAATTGTTGCGCTTAATCCCGGCAGAGGAGATGGATGCAGAAGCGCAAGGTGTATTGGCGTTGTTGTTGCACGAAACATTAAAAGAAACGGATGCGTCGGAAGCCGCCAATCGCGCATTATCGCTAAATCCGGTTCAATTGGATGCATTGCTTGCGCGCGCTTCTCTGGAGGCTGAATCCGATCGTTTTGATAATGCACGTCGCGATTATATTGTTGCAACGACCGCCCATCCTGGGTGTGGGCGTGCCTGGTCTGGGTTAGCGCAAATTGATATGCGCGACATGCAGTTCGATAAAGCTCAGGAGGAGCTGGAGCTGGCGGTGAAGCTTATGCCTGACCATATAGGTAGTTGGCACATGCTGGCCTGGATTCATATTTTGCATGGGCGTGCCGAAGACGCTAAGTATGCTTTTGACCGCTCTTATGAAATTGATCGAAGTTTTGGTGAAACCCACGGCGGCTTCGCAGTGGTGGCCGCGATGCAGCAGCAGCGAAAATTATCTGAGCAGCATATGCGACGCGCACGCAAGCTCAACCCGGAGGGGTTTTCGGTGCATTATGCTGAGTTGTTGCTACTTAAGGCAGAGGGCAGGCACGATGAGGCAAAGGCGCTTTATGACAATGTCATGAGCACCGCTAAATTGCCGTCGGGAGATATTATGGGTGTCCTTGTAGAGCAGCGTCTTGCTGAACTTTCCTCCAAATCTAACCCGGTTCTTCATTGAGTTTTTCTATCTGTTTTAGGTAGTTGTAAGCAGCTACCTATCAACGGTTTTTAAAAGTAAAAGTGCTGTACAAAAACATTGCAAAGACGATATGCAATGCTATAAATTACGCCAAAATTAATTTGCAATGTGTAAAAACTTGTACTAGTCAGCTTTATAAGCTAGTTAAGTGTATTTATAAGATTTAATTTTTTCACTCTAGAAAACTTTCACTGCCTATAAAAATAAGCTTGGGGAATAGAATGGAATCCGACGTAGCCTTGCGGCTAATTAGTCACATGTTAATAACGGCCGCCCTTATATCTGCGCCGCTTATATTGTCCAACTTAGTTGTTGGCCTTGTCATTAGCATTATTCAAGTGGTTACTCAAATCCAGGAGATGACACTGACATTTGTTCCAAAGCTGATCGTATCAGTGTTGGTGTTGTTAATTTTTGGCAATTGGATGTTGAGTACATTGCAGGTTTTTACTAGAGAAGTATTTGCGCAAGCAGCTACATTCAATTTGTGAATGATGTTGCTATGGATGGCGCCAACCAATTCTTTGTAATTTCCGCGCTAACTTTTTTTCGGTTGCTACCCATTATTGTTGTTGCGCCTGTCATGATGTTAAGGCGAGTTCCGGTATTGGTAAGAATAATTCTCGGTATTTCTGTCGCCATTATTATGACTACCGGTTACGACAATACGATCAATAATGCCAAGTTGACATTTAGTTGGGCATCGCTGATTTCTGAATTTTTTATCGGCATGATACTGGCGTTTGGGTTTCATGCCGCTCAGGGAAGTATGCAAGTAATGGGGCATATTATTGATCAACAAGTCGGTTTTGCGGCAGCCTCAGTATTTGATCCTGCATCCGAGCAAATGCATAGCCTGATTGGCGAACTTTTAACATTGATGATTCTTGTAACTTTCCTGTCACTCAATATTCATCATCAATTGTTAATAGGTATTGCGTCAACGTTGCAGGCGATACCAATCGGACAACCAATCAATTTAAATATTGAAGCCTTATGGCAAATTCTTGGTACCCAGTTTGCGCTGGCATTTGCCTTGGCATGTCCGGTTATTTTGACGGTATGGTTGATTGATATTGTGCTGGCTCTTGCATCAAGATCCATGCCCCAGGCAAATATTTATTTTGTAGCGATGCCGGTCAAAATTGCACTAGGTTTATTGTTGGTTGTTTGGTTAACCAGCTATGTACTTCCCCATTTAGGCCATATGTTTGAAACAATTTTCAACAGCTGGCTGGCGTTATTTTGAGGAGAAGTTATGGCTGAGGAAATGGAGAAGGAAGAACAGGCAACGCCCTATAAATTGGAAGAGGCGCGCAAAAAAGGCCAGGTTGGACGCAGCTCTGAATTACTATCATTTGCAGTCTTGTTAACACTATTGGGCGGCTTATTGGCACTTATGCCGATACTGGCAGATACCATCGCCCGCTATGCGAGTAGTTGGATAGAAAATGCAGGAGTACTTGGAAAGGATTGGGCAACATTACTACATCAAACCAAGCAAAGCAGTTCCAGTTTGCTGCGTTATCTTGGTCCACTGTATGTGCTTACTATCGCAGCGGTAGTCGTTGTTTCAATAACTCACGCGGGAGTTGTATTTAGCACTCATCCGTTAAAGCCCGACATCCAGCGTATTAATCCGGCACAAAATTTTAAAAAGCTATTTTCATTAAAAGCGTTAATAGAACTGATAAAAGTTGTTATCAAGTTAGCGTTATTTATTGGTGTGTCTTATATCTTTTTTAAAGACTATTCTTTGGAAATTAGTCAATCCCAATGGAGCTCGCCCAAGCAAATCGCGGCGTTGTGGCTGAATGTAACGGTAGCGCTCATTTGCTGGTTATTAGCAGTATTTCTATTATCTGCGCTGTTTGATCTATGGAATAGCAAGCGTGAATTTGCCAAGCAAATGCGAATGAGCCGGCGCGATATTAAAGATGAACATCGCCGCCGTGAAGGCGATCAGGAAATAAAAGCGAAGCGCAAAAGATCGCAGTTGGAAATTATGAAGCGCGTTTCAGGAATGAGAAAAATTAAGGACGCAGATGTTGTGATTACAAATCCCACCCATGTCGCAGTTGCCTTGCAATATCGCCCAAAAACCATGGCTTTGCCTGTAGTGCTTACTTCGGGTCAGGGATTTTTTGCAAAACTTATTATAACCATTGCACGCAAGAACAGAATTTTGGTTTTACGTCGCCCGCCATTGGCGCGCGGTTTATTTAAAGAAATACAACCAGGTACACCGATCACTGCAGACTATCAAAATGCAGTTGCTAAAGTTTATCGTTGGGTTGTCAGTGTACCTGGGAACAAGGTATTGCAGTCATGATAGCTCAGCTAAAAAGCTTAACGTCGAATACAACAGAATTGTTTCTGATATCAGGAATGATCTGTATCCTGTTTATTCTTTTTACTCCGATTCCTCCGGGTTTTCTGGATTTTTTAATTCTTCTGAATTTTTCGATTGCTCTGTTGGTTCTATTAATAACCTTTTATACAGATAAGCCACTTTCGTTTTCGACGTTTCCATCTCTGTTGTTAATGACAACGCTGTTTCGGTTGGCCCTGAATATTTCAGCAACGCGTCTTATTCTGGAAAATGGCGATGCGGGAAAAGTAATTAATGCCGTAGGTTTACATGTCGTTGGTGGAAACTATGTAATCGGACTGGTGGTATTTTTCATTTTGATTGTTGTGCAGTACGTGGTGGTAACTAACGGTGCCCAGCGTGTTGCAGAAGTTGCAGCGCGATTTACCCTGGATTCGTTGCCGGGTAAACAAATGAGTATCGATGCCGATTTGAATATGGGTCTGATTGACCAGGAAGAAGCGAAGCGCCGAAGAGCTCAGCTGGAGCGCGAGTCCAATTTTTATGGCGCTATGGATGGAGCTTCCAAATTTGTTAAGGGTGATGCGATTGCCGGCATTATCATTATTTTAATTAATATTATTGGTGGGCTGAGTATCGGTATTGTTCAGCTCGGTATGGGGTGGAGTGAAGCTTTTCGTCATTACACCTTATTAACTGTCGGCGACGGAATTGTTACCCAGATACCTTCACTTATTATTGCCGTTGCGACTGGTATTATTATCACCCGCGCTGCCACTGACACTCGTCTTGGGCAAGAAATTACCAAACAATTTTCAGCACATCCAAAGACATTAGTGATTGTTTGTCTTGCTTTGGCAAGTGTAAGTTTTTTGCCTGGCGTACCCATGTTACAAATTTATTGCATTATATTTTTACTCGGCCTGGCTGCCTGGGTATCAATGCGAATCGCAAAAACGCGTGATGCGATCACCGAATCAATTCAGGCAAACTTAAATGAATTATCTGGAGCTACATCACAAGAAAATGAAGGCGACTTATACGACCTTGCCAGCGTGGTGCCGTTTCAGATCTCGGTAGGCAGAAATTTGGCCCAGCAATACCTGTCTGCCCGCTCTGAATTTGATCAGCGGCTGATTACCTTGCGCAAACAACTTGCGCGTGATTTCGGGGTTATTTTCCCTGCCTTGCAAACTCGCACAGATAACAAGCTTGAACCCGACAATTATGAAATTTATGTGCAGGGAGTGAAAGTTGGAGAAGGTCAACTTGAGCTTCAATCAATCTTGGCAATTAATCCAGGTGGTGATCGCGCAAAACTCGACGGTAAAAGCACCCGTGAGCCAACTTACGGTTTGCCAGCGTTGTGGATTTCCCCGGAGCAAGTACCCAACGCGAAATCATCAGGTTATACGTTAGTGGAGCCAGAAACAGTTTTGGTCACGCATATTCAGGAGTTATGTAAGAAATTTGCGCCGGAGTTCCTGACGCGTTCGGAAACTGAAAAACTGATTGAAAAACGCCGGCAAACAATGGGATCACTCGTTGATGACTTGATCCCGGGTGTCTTGTCCTATTCGGATATTCAACGCGTTCTCCAATTGCTTTTGAAAGAAAATATTCCGATCCGCAATATCGAAACCATTCTCGAAGTGTTAGCAGATCTGGGCAGAAATCTAAAATCTCCGGAAGATTTGGTAGAGCGTATCAGGGAAAAGCTCGGCCCGCTTATTTCAGAACAACTTAAAGATCAAAACGGGGATGTGCATGTGATAACTCTCGCCCCTGAGTTAGAGCGCCATCTGCTACTAGCAGTACGGCAAAAAGAACCGGGAATGTCGTTGTTATCGCCAACTGAGTTGGAAAATTTTGTAACTAAAGTTGCAGCAGAATGCGAAAAAATGATGCGTAAAAGTCACGTTCCAATTTTGTTATGCGCTTCGCCCATTCGTCGTACCTTGAAGAATATGTTGGCACGCACAGCTCCACAGCTAAACATTGTTGCTATCAATGAAGTCGCTTATCACGCCAGGATTGTGTCCGCCGGTGTGATAGCAATCGAAATGCATTCGCATAATCTGGAGAAAGCTATATGACTAACTTAATTTCCGGTCTTGCTAATGTAATGAGTGCAGAAATCAAAAATCTGGATACTATTGCAAACAACACAGCGAATTTGAACACTCCAGGTTTTCGTACCGAATATGCATCGTTACAAAACGTTGATTTTTTATCGCAAATTCAATCGACACCGGCAAATGAGTACACGCCAACAGGGCTTTCCGCCATCCAGTCCGATAAGACAGCGATGGTCCAAAGAACTATCCAGCAAAATGATGGCGGTGTTAAAACAACAGGTGTCAATACCCATATGGCATTGCGTGGTGAAGCCTGGTTTGTAGTGGAGAAAAACGATCAACTTTATTTGACCAGAAATGGAATGTTCAAAATAGATGGCGAAGGAAATTTGAAAACGACTACTGGTGAAAGTGTTATTGGCGAAAAAGGTCCGATTAATAACTTATCAAGCGATTTTAAAGTTGCCAGTGATGGAAAAATATCCGTAGGCGAAAAGCAGGTTGACCAACTGATGATTGTTGCTACTACTCCGAGAGCGAAATTTACCCACTTGGGAAATGGCTTATATCAAACATCTTCCTTCTATGAAAAAGCTGCTCCAGCAGATTATTCGGTTTTAAGCGGCGTTTATGAAACAAGTAATGCAGACACAGCAACCGATATGATCCGCTTGATGCAAACCACAAGGCATATTGAAACTATCCAGCGATCGATTTCGGCATACGACCAACTGTTAAATGTTGGTATTAATCAGTTAGGTAAATAATTTTTTGAATGGATGACAATTATGATTGACGCGTTAAATATTTCAGAAAGCGGTTTGCACGCAACGCAAAAATGGATCGATTCCATTTCCAACAATGTAGCCAACATGCAAACCGTTGGTTATAAAAAAATGAGTGTAAGTTTTGCCAATATGGTGAATCAACCTGCCACGACCGGAGCTGCCCCAACTTCTAATGCGCAGGAAACAAATACGTATGGAATTGGTACGCAAGTTTCATCGGTAAATTCTGTATTCACCAACGGCTCAATCAAATCGACAAATAAAGAGCTGGATTTGGCTATTCAGGGCAATGGTTTTTTCGAAGTCGTGCGTAGCGATGGGACTTTTGCTTACACCAGGGCTGGACAATTTAAAATCAATAATGAAGGTGTGCTGACTACTATTGGTGGCCTGCCCCTCTCCTCTGATATTCGTGTATCACCTGACGTTTCTGCGGTGGAGATACAACCTAATGGCCAGGTGAAAGGTCATGTAACGAGCACGGGTGAGGTTCTTGAACTGGGTGAATTAAGAATAGCGAACGTAATGGATCCGCACGCATTAAAAGCCGTTGGAAATGGCTTATACATTAATGACAGTTCGGTAAGCGGTGATGCTAACCAAATCACCCTGGAAAGCTCCGGAACCAATGGAACCGGCCAATTACTTCAGGGATTCCTTGAAATGTCCAACGTAGATTTGATCGAAGAGATGTCCAGTTTGGTATTGGCTCAACGTGCATATCAATTGAATGCGCGGATCATCCAAACTGCAGATCAGGTCATGGAAACTATTAATAACCTGAGAAGATAAAAGCTATCCATGATGCGTCTTGCAATAATTTTATTGTTCTTGTCTGCAAGCTCAATGGCTGCTGATACGACCTCTTTACGTTGCCAGGCGGAGCATGCTAGTAGCAAGGAACAACTGTCTCCGGCATTTCTGGAAATAGTCGGGAAGGTATGTGAAAAGTGGCAAGCCAGGTTTGAAAAAATCAGTTGGCAATTGATGAATGCAGACTATAAAAAAATTCAGGACGCAAGCAGAAAAATCATTTCTTATGAAATTGGCGATTTGCGAAATGGAAGGGTTTTAGTCAAAGCCAATACTTCGTCGAATGGCAAACAACAACAAGAAATTTTTTGGTTCAGGATAAAAGGCTTTGCAACTGTGTGGTCAGCAAAGCGAGATATATCTGCAAACAGCGTTTTGGCTCGGGGAGATTTTATCCAGCAATCTGTGGATGTGAGTACCGAAAATTTAACGCAAGATCAGATTGTTGCGGAGCCAGCGGGGATGTTTGTGCGCAAGTTTCTCAGGAAAGGAGCGACAATATCTACGGTAAATGTCAGTGGTCCACCATTGATTCAGCAAAACCAGGAAGTTCAGGTCCTGATTGAAAATAACGGATTACAGATAACAGCAAAGGGAACAGCGTTATCCACCGGATGGAATGTAGGTGATGCAATTACTGTTTTGGTAAACGGCGCTTCGAAGAGAACAGACGCGATTGTTGCAAAAAGAGGATGGGCAAATGTTTCGATTTAACAAAACAGGTTTTAATCTGTTACTCCTGACCTTTTTGTTAGGGGCGGGTGTTGTACATGCTGATAGTTTAATAGATGTGAAAAGCTATCGTGCGCTAACCAGTGATCATCGCGCATACCGTGTCGGCGAACCAATAGTGATTTTGGTTATTGAATCGACACGTGCAGAATCAACAGCGAATACCGGTGTACAAAATAATCTTTCGATATCGGGGTCGTACGGCGATGATAATAATAATCACAGTGCAGGTGTTGCACTTGCGGGTAAAAATGATGGTTCAGGGCAAACCAGCCGAAAAGGTTTGGCAACAACCCAATTGAGCACTCGGGTTACTGAAATAATTGGTGTTGGTTTATTCCGTATCGAAGGCGAGCATAATTTGATAGTTAACGGTGAGCACCAGCGAATTGTGCTGTCCGGTATTATTCGGGCCGAAGATATCAATAAAGATAACAGCGTGTTATCTAATCGCATTGCCGAAGCACATGTGAAAATTATTGGTTCTGGAGATGTCAGTGACTCACAACGCCAAAGCATTCTCTATAAAGTATTTAAATGGTTGAGGCTGATGTAATGAGTCGTTTGAAAAAATGGATACTTTTTTTTGCTCTTCTCTGCACCCAATGTGCGGCAGCGGCGACCAGCAATGTGCGTTTAAAAGATATCGCGCGAATTGCAAATGCACGTGAAAATGCGCTGGTTGGTTATGGAATCGTTGTCGGTCTATCGGGCTCCGGTGATTCATCCAGAAATCGGGCCACCCTGCAGTCGTTGGCAAATACACTGGCAAATTTTGGCGTAAAGTTATCGAATGACGATTTAAACGCACGTAATACGGCGGCGGTAATGGTTACAGGAACATTGCCAGCTTTTGCTGAGGAGGGAGATAAACTTGATGTTCAAATTTCTTCTTTAGGTGACGCCAGGAGCTTGGCAGGTGGGACGCTAGTGTTGACTCCCCTGTACGGACCGGATCAAAAATTATATGCGCTCGCTCAAGGTCCGCTTGCTGTGGGAGGATTCCAGGTTGAATCAAATGGAAATTCAGTTCAGAAAAATTATCCTACCGCTGGCCGCATTCCACGTGGCGCAAATGTTGAGGCTTCGCCATTTCGTAAAGATCCAGGTGAACAACAAAGAGTGTCTATTATTTTAAATGAGCCGGATTACACAACAGCCCAGCGAGTTATTTCTGCAATTAATGCATCATTGAATATTAAACAAGTAAAAGCTGTTCACCCTGGAAAAATTGAAGTGACTTTGCCGGGCGAAGGTCAGTACATGGAAATAGTTGCCGCACTTGAAAATGTAAATGTGACTCCAGATTACGCTTCACGCATTGTGGTAAATGAGCGTAACGGGACGATAGTTGCTGGCAGCAATGTTCGTATTGGCGCGGTTAGTATTGCCCAGGGCGATCTGCAGATTGTTATTAAAACAGATTACGAAGTCTCGCAACCTTATTTTGTCGGACGCGCTAACTCCGAAGTTCAAACAACAGTTGTTCCAGATACTGATATAACCGTCGAGGAAAAGGCGCCAGGTTTAGTGCAAATGTCTGAAGGTGTGACGGTAGGTGAACTGGTTCAGTCACTGCAACGAATTCATGTCAGTATGCGCGACATTATTACTATTTTGCAATCGATAAAGTCGGCTGGTGCATTGCACGCTGAACTTATTATTCAGTAAGGAGAAAGTAATGGCATCTTCAGAGCTCGTTATAGATGTAATCAGTTGGGCGATGCGGCTTGAACAAACCAAAGCTGATATGGCCAGCCGCAATATCGCTGCTGCCAATATTCCAGGAACCCGTCCCATGCAAGTTGATTTCACTAGCCAAATCAACTTGCTTAAAAATGCAGTGTATACCGGCGCTGATACAGAATCAGTTGCGGGCTTAATGCATCAACCTTTTGCCACAACGGAAAGTAAAAATGTTGGCATAGGCGGTGGTGTGCAACTTGATTCTGAAGTTGCAGATTTAACCAGTGCTGAGTTGCGCTATAAGACCCTGGCTGAAGCTTTATCGCGTCAGCTCTCACTTTTAACTATTGCTGCCAGCGGAAAACAATAGGGAATAGAAAATGAGTTATCTCAATCCAATAGGTGAAGCGGTACGTTTCGGCCTGAGTTATGAAAAGATGAGACTGGAGGCAGCAAGTTATAATCTTGCTATCGCAAACGTCGCTATTCAGAACAATCAAAACAGTTCGGGTCTGTCTGTTTCTGTATCTGCAAGTCCCTTTGCCAATGCTTTGGGTTTACCGACTTTGGTAAAGCAAACTGAAAATACCGAAGCATTCCGGAAAGTGCACGACCCTCATAACCCAAATGCAAATGCGGAGGGATATGTGCTCTACCCCAACATCGACCCGACCCATGAAATGACAACTCTCGTTTCTGCTACACGTGCCTATGAAGCAAATGTGCGCGCATTCAATACTATTCATCAAATGTCATCAAAGGCACTTGAAATCGGAGGTCGCAGATAATGGATTCGCTGTCCGCTATTCAGTCTGTTTCATCGATGTCGGAACCGATGAAAACATCTTTAATTGAATATTCTTCCCCCGCTGCGCAGACGCAACCTTCGTTTGCCGCAATGCTCGGTGAAGGTTTAAGTAATGTGAATAGCAATATTCGCACGGCTGAATCATCAATGAATACCTTTTCCCTTGATGGTAATACTCCAACTCATGAGCTTATGCTCACAATGGAAAAAGCAAAATTTTCACTGCAAGTTGCGGTTGAGGTTCGAAATCGTTTAGTCGAAGCCTATTCCGAACTAACGCGTATGCAAATTTAGTATTGAGAGATTGATATTGTGAATACTGAAGTTAAACCACCGCTGGTCTCTCATACTACCGGTCTGATTGTTGGAGTTATTATCATTCTCGCGTTAACGGGCGCTGGAGCCTGGTGGCTGTTGAAAACAAATTATGAAACATTGTTTTCAGAGAGCAATCCGGAATCGCGCGCTGAAATGCTAGCCATGCTTATGCAATGGCAAATTCCGTATAAAGTTGACGAAGCCACCGGGGCGGTATCCGTTCCGTCAGATCATCTCGCGCAAACGCGGGCCAGATTAAGTGGCTTGGGTTTACCGGCAACTCAAACTACCGGTCTGGAAGTTTTCGGACAAGGTGATTATGGGATGTCAGAATTTGCCCAGCGAATAAATTATCAGCGCGGCCTGGAAGGTGAATTAGCGAAAACTATTCGAACATTCGAAGAAATTAAATCTGCACGTGTTCACCTGACACTTGCCAAAAATTCCTTATTTGAAAACCGGAAGGAATCGGCCAAGGCGTCAGTTGCTGTGCAATTAAAGCCCGAGCGCACGCTGACGCAACAACAAATACTGGGAATCCAGCAACTTGTAGCGGGTGCAATAACCGGATTAAATCCGGAACAGGTGGTGGTATTGGACGAGCAAGGCAAGCCGCTGGTTTCCGGTGATTCGTCAGAAAGTGATCGTTGGTCGAACATGCGCGTTGTTGAGCGTGAATACGAAGAGCGAGCTCGCCAGTTGATTGCAAGTATTGTTTCCGAAGCATCAATTAACATTTCGGTAAAATTGCAATTTAATTTTGATCGTGTCAAATCGATCCGCGAAACATTAATTCCCTTGCAAAATGGTTCCGGTTTTCTGGTAAAAAAACGTGAACAGACCGCAACGGGAGAATCACCAAATGCGGATAGCACTACAAACGTTCAAAACAACACATCGGCTGAAACCGAATATGCCTTCGGCAAAGAACGTGCTGAAATTGAACATCCAACTGGAGTGATTACCCGCATTAATATTGGTGTGGTAGTTGGCAAGCAACTTGCCCCGGAAGTTATTAACTCCATCGATAAAATTCTGCGTTCAGGCCTCGGCTTGTCCGTAGAGCGCGGAGACAGTATTGCGATTATTGGCTCGCTACAAAAAGCCGTCGCTGCTCCAGCTGTTGAGGAAAACCTGACTATTAACCATGAAGTTGTAGCACCTGTGACACCTGCTACGATTGAAGAAAAAGTTTCAGCTAGTCCGTTGCGCGAATACATTTCCCACTACTGGATCGCGATAGTTGGAGTTTTTACATTTTTTCTCGTGTTACTGGTCTTACTGTTGCTGCGCCGCCCCAAAGCCGTTGCTCCACAACAGTTAACCGAGCGCGAGCGTGAGCAATTGCTAATCGAGCTCAGAAGCTGGTTGGCGCAAGAACAGAATGAGGCTCGATAGAAATGTTGCGCAAACTTGCATTGCGTCTGGCGTTTTTATCGGCGGAAGATCGCGATTGGTTGTTGAGCCAGTTATCGCTTGCTGATAGGCAACGTATCAGCACATTAATTGATGAAGCCAATGAGATGGGGTTGACCAGGGACCCGATTGTTTTATCTAACTTGTCGCAGCCAAAAGTAAAGCGGGAAGAGAATAACCATCGGTTATCAAAAGACGAATTAACCTCGTTGCCATTATTTTGGTTGCATTTAATACAGTCTCACCAAGCGGATGCGACCGCGAAAAATCTACCCGAGTCATTAATGCTCAGCGTAATTGGGCATGCTAAAAATTCTTTAGCCAGCAGAACGGAAGATAAATAGTATGGCCGAAAAATTGCGAGTCGAGGAGTCCGCTTTTCCGAAGCGAAAATTAGGTATAGGCACCTCGCCCTCTATAGCGCATGAAGTCATTGAGGCTGAGGTTAACACTCCCGATTTACCAAACAGAACCAGGGAAGAACTTGAAGCTGTCTTTGCTGAAGAAATTTCGGAGTTGAAAGAAGCTGCTTATGATGAAGCTTTTAGCAAAGGTTATGAAGAAGGGAAACTGGCAGCGGAAGAAGATTTTAAAATTCAGAAAGATAAATGGCAAGAAGATGCCAGGAAAAAACAAGTAGAGCTCGATAATACCATAGCTACCTTGGACGAAGTACTAACCAGTTTCCAGGAGTCGACTGATGACGCTTTGGAAAATATGAAGCCTGCAGCAGTGGCTATTGCGTTTGCCGCTTTGACGCGTTTATTGGGTGAGCCTGAACAATATCGTGAGCGATTGGCGCAGCAAGTGCACTATGCATTGGAGCAATTTGGCCATGAAACCCCAACGCGGATTTTTCTAAGTCCCGGTGATATCACGTTGTTGAAAGGTATCGAAAAACTGGATGGTTGGGCTGAAAAATTTACCCAGGAGGCATCATTAAAACCGGGCAGTTGCATCATTGAAGCGGGACCGCGTTCGCTGGAAGCCAGCCTTAACGAGCAGCTCACCATTTTATCCCGGGCATTGTTGAAGTTGAGTCAGGTTTAAATGTCGATATTTATTGATGAAGATCATTACATCAACGGATTGCAGCAAGCTGTGTTGACTCAGGCTTTTGGCCGTATATGCGCCATTCACGGATTGGTTATTGAAGCTGCTGGTTGTGATGTTCATCTGGGTGAGCTGGTCGAAATATTACCTGCTCGAGGTGGACCCAAGGTGTTAGCAGAAGTGGTTGGGTTGCGTGAAAACTCCATATTGTTAATGCCATATAGCAGTGTTGAAGGATTGTGTTTGCAGAGCCGCATACGTGCGTTAGGTAAAGCATTGCGCGTTCCCGTTGGGGAAAAATTATTAGGACGGGTGATTACGCCATTGGGTGAACCATTGGATAACCAGGGCGAATTAACTTCGAATGAGTTTTATCCCTCACTGGGTACGCCTATTAATCCACTTGATCGTAGCCCGATAAATGAAGTACTCGAAACAGGAACAAGAACGGTTGATATTTTTTCTCCACTGGGACGAGGCCAGCGCATCGGAATTTTTGCTGGAAGTGGTGTTGGTAAGAGTACGTTATTGGGAATGATGGCAAGGCACACGAAAGCGGATGTAATTGTTATTGCACTTATCGGTGAGCGCGGGCGTGAAGTGGGTGATTTTTTGCGAGAAAGTTTAGGGGAGCGTGGCCTCTCGAGATCAGTCACGATTGTTGCTTCTGCTGAGCAACCCGCCGTTTTTCGCCGCCAGGCAGCCTACACAGCAACGGCAATTGCAGAATGGTTCAGGAACGAAGGAAAGCATGTTTTATTGATTATGGACTCTATGACGCGCTTTGCGATGGCGCAACGTGAGATAGGCCTTGCTACTGGCGAACCCATGGGATCGCGGGGCTATCCACCGTCGGTTTTCGGGTTGCTACCACCACTACTTGAGCGTGCCGGAGCAATTGAAAAAAAAGGTTCGATTACGGCGATCTATACAGTTTTGGTGGAAGGCGATGATATGAACGAACCCGTTTCAGATCATATGCGTTCAATCCTTGATGGCCATATAGTGTTATCAAGGGAATTAGCGGCACGGGCGCATTACCCCGCCATTGATGTATTGCACAGCGTTAGTCGTTTGAGCCGGGCGCTTACCACTTCAGCGCAGCGCGAATGTGTTGATACCTTGCGTAAATTATTGGCTGAATATAACGCGTCATCGGATTTGATAGAACTGGGTGCATACGAAGCCGGTAGTAATTTAACGCTGGATACAGCGATTCGAATGAAACCGGAAATTGACGAATTTCTACAGCAGCAACCTGATGAGTCTGTTAGTTGTGACCAGGGCTGGAAACAAATTGCAATGTTGACTGAAAAAATAATACACGGAGTCCGCAATGGCTAACTTACATAAAATACGCCAGCTAAAAAGTCTGGTGCGTTTAAGGCAGCTGCAACACGATAAATCTGCCAAACAATTAGCAGTTGCCAATATGGAGTTAATGGAAGCCAAAGAAAATATGTTGGTATCGCAGGCGCGTTATCAGTTGGTTCTTGAGATGCAACGAAAATTCCGACAAACCGGTCATTCAATTGATCCGCTTTATTATGGTAATCATCTTGAGGCAGCGGATACCGCAAAACATTATTTGGATGAGTCGATTACCGAGTGGCAAGTGGCACGGGATAATAAATCCAATCAACTCAATAAGTTTTCATTGCATCATTGCCAACTGGATGTTGCACGCAATGCAGAAAACGCTGCAAAAATCGAGTATCAACAAATGCAGGAACAAGTGTTGTTAGATGATTGTTATGATCAACAATCAAAAATGAGTAATCAGCAAATGGAGATCGCATAATGAGTGTCATATCTGCTCAAATGCCACTGATGGCTTTTGTTGGTGATATGCAGATCACCGGTCAAAATAATTTGGCGAATGAGAATTCGGGTGATTTTTTACAGCAAATTCTTAACGAAGAAGCCACCGAAAAGCCGTTAATTGATGTAGGCCAGTTTTTGGCGCATGAGCAGATTCAAATTGGTTATGACGCGGACGCGCAACAGCAAGTAGTTCCAATAAGCCAAGTACTGGAAAATTTGCGATTAGTGAGTGAACTGCAAAACCAGGCTGCTGCTGCGCAACCAAAAGCGGATCGACAAGTAAATGAATCTACGCCTGAGCAATCGATCGTTTATTTATTACATTGGTTGGCATCGGGGCATCTTTCTCACCTTGCGTCCGATTTATCATCTCCGGGGTCTGTGCAGGTTAACCATGCGAATTCATCGGTAACCTCCAACACAGACGGTTTTAGTAATGGGCTGTTGCGTGACAGTATTACTGGCGTTGTGTCGTTGGAAGGAAATGATCTCGTGTTGAAGCAAGCGGATAATAGCCCCACGGATACTGATGCCGCTGAACAAGAGAGCCGGCGAAGAGCAGCAGATCCAGCGATATTTAACGAACAAATCTCGCCTTACTTGAAACGCCGGTTAATTGTTTCTTCGCAGGAAGATCATACGCACGTTATTTTGCGCGATTACTTCCTCGATTCTGACGATCATATTTCAGAGCTGAAAAATTTGCTGGCGAATATCAAGCAGAATATTTCAGGAAATATCAAAGTGACAATAAATGGTCATCATTATGGTGACGTTAGTAATTATCGATAACGCGAGAAGAATGTATGGCCATTGATGCAATTGGTAGCGCTTTGACGACTACAAATGTCACTTCTAATAGTGCATTAAACCAGGAAGATTTCCTTAAACTTTTTTTAACGGAACTGAATTACCAGGATCCCTTGGAGCCGCTCAGCAACCGCGACTTCTTAGCTCAAATGGCGCAATTTGCAAGCATTGAGCAAACCAAACAAACCACCGAAAGTGTGAACAACCTTGTGTACCTGAATTCATCTTCCCAGTCAGTTAGCTTATTAGGGAAAAAGGTGGAAGTGGCGAATGGTGCGGAGTTGGTAACGGGTGTAGTCAGTTCGATTGCGTTTACTAACGACGGTTTATCCATAGATATTCAAAAAGCGGACGCCAGTTATCTCAGAGGTGTCACCTTGTCTCAAATTCAATTGATCCGGAATTAACAGGAGTTTAGCAATGCTTCAATCATTCTTTAACGGTTTGAGTGGGTTATTAAGTTTTTCACGCGGATTGCAAACGGTCAGTGATAACGTAGCGAATATGAATACTCCAGGCTTCCGTGGTCGCGATACTTTTTTTCGGAGTATTGAAAGTGGAAATTCAGAAGGTGGATACGGTACTACTGTGAGCACGGGTGGCACGCGTGCAACGCCGGGAAAATTACAGCAAACCGGTAGCCCGACAGATTTGGCACTGGTGGGAAATGGTTTCTTTGTGTTGCGCGATGAACAGGGTCAGCTTCATTACACCCGCGACGGTGAATTCCAGTTCAATGAAAAACGCATTTTGGTAGACAAGAACACCAAATACCAGGTAATGGCTTTAAACACTTCTGGACAGCTTGCGCCAATTGATATTAATGCCGTATACACCAAACCGCCTCAAGCAACTACAAAAGTCACTATGGCCGGCATTTTGTCTTCAGCGCAATCACCAAAAACAGTTTCATCGATTGTGGTATACGATCGTTTGGGCGGCTCGCACACCTTGAGCATGGCGTTAACCGATGTGTCCGCGACTACTCCAAATACCTGGAATGTAAGCATTACCAATTCAGCAGGTACCGTGATTAGTGCGCCGGGTAGCACAATTGTATTTGACCCAAGCAATAAACCCTTGCCACCTAAAAATCAGGTTACAGCAACTATTACAGTGGGTGGAAGCACCCAAAGTATTGTGTTTGATTTTGGTAGCGCTAGCTCACCACAAGCAGTGCAATGGCAAGCCGCCGCACCGGTATCAACGAGCGATGCAATTGCTGCAACGGTAACTGATGGTCACGGCACGGTTGGTATTACGGATTTGAGTTTTGACCAGGAAGGTTTATTGACCCTGACGTATTCAAATGGTGATAAAGATAAAAATGCCAGAGTTGCACTTGCCTCCTTCGCAGATGAAGCAGAATTAGTGTATGAATCAGGCAGCATGTATCAGGCCGTAAAAACCAACGCAGCTAAATTTGGTTATGCGTCTGAATCCGAATACGGAAAAATACAGAGTAAAAGTCGTGAGCTTTCCAACGTGGATTTAACTCAGGAATTCGCTGACATGCTCATTATCCAACGCGGTTATCAAGCCAGCTCAAGAGTGATGTCTGTTTCAAACGACATGATTGAGCAACTTTATCGCGCTAACGGTGGTTAATGTATGCGTCCCTATCGTTTGATTGGAAAAACGACACGCAATCATTTGTCAGAACGAATCCTGAGTGCATTGATCAAATGGCAGGAGCGTTGGTCCATCGACATCAAGCAGCCAGTAATTGATTTTCCCTCTGCTAATGAATTGTGGGAAAAGCCAAACGGGTTTGGTGTGAAAAAAAGCCAGGTTTACCAAGCCTTCTTTTTTGATGCGAAAACCGACTGGATCAAAATTATTTTTGGACACAAATCCAGTTCATGCCCGAATGATGCCATCGCTAATGCCGTAGTTAGTGATGCACAGCAATCGCTGGTTGACGAGTTGTTACGGCAATTTAATATTTATGAAACTATTGCAATAGCACACGAGCCAGCATCAATCGCCTCGGCCATTGGCGATGGACACGTGAGCATAAAAATTTTCATTGATGACCAGAGCTTCTATTTATGGTTATCGCCTGACATTGTGAATGCATTTATTCCCGCGTCGCTCAGATATAACGGACAGCCGTTAGTGCAACGAACTGATGCCTGCGTAAACGCAGTTGCTACCTGCAAAGCAAAGCTGGACCTTGGAAGTTTCCCTATTACTTTATTGCAAAATCTTGCGGTAGGTGATGTGTTATCGACGGACATAAAACTGGATACACCCATGTATCTGGAAGTAAATAAAAATACAGTGCTGCGTGCTCACCTCGGGCAGCAAGATGGTCAAAAAGCGTTATTGTTTATATCAAACTGATGGATTTGTCATGGCAAAAAAAACTGTACAAAATATTGAATTAGAACCTCTAAAAGAGCAGGAAACATCCGGAGCTCCATTGTGCCCGCGCGATATTAATTTATTTGGGCATGTAAATGTGGAAATCACAGCGGAAATAGGTCATGCAGACGTTAGTATAGAAAAACTCCTGGGTTTTAAAGCAGGTGACGTGTTTGCGTTGAAGGAAAAAATTGATACTCCTTTGACGCTGTATGTGAATAGCAAACCTGTTGCTTTGGGGCATTTAGTTGCGGTCGATGATAATTTCGGCGTTCAAATTATCGAAATACTTTAAGTATAAATAATATTGCCATTAAATGAAAAACACATATACATCAACAGCAATCACTGAAAGCACGGGAACACCGCTACAATTGCGTAAGGATGACATCATCACTACCGCTTTTGTAGTTAAAACAATTTTGGTGCTTGCTATATTGGTGGCTATGGCGTACGCCATTTTACGCTGGTTATCGGCCCGTATGCCCGGTGTGCATAAATCAGAAAAATCACCTACTGGAAATGATATCCGTGTTATTTCCTCGGTGAAAACATCGATAAAAACCAGGCTGGTTTTTATCGAAATTGATGGTCATAAAGCGGTAATTGTTGAAGCGCAGCAGGGATCGAAACTGGAGTGGCTTCCCGCTACAAGCAACAAACCCGAGTGTGAAAAAGGCGAAATATAATGTTGGCTACAATAATTGCTGTTGCTGCGCCATCAGCGACAATAACTGACACGGCAAATGGATTTTCTTCCGCACTTGAGTCGCTTAGATTAACTACTCCAGTTGAAGTGTTTCTCACTTTAACTGCCTTGTCATTTTTACCAATATTATTAATTTCGCTCACAACTTTCACCCGAAACATTATTGTTTTGTCATTCCTGCGTCAAAGTTTAGGATTGCAGCAATCGCCCCCCAATATAGTACTAATATCCTTGGCAGTGTTTATTACTTTTTTTACCATGGCCCCGGTTTTCGAAAAGAGTTACCGCGATGGAATAAATCCCTATATTAAAAAGGAGATCGCTATTGATTCTGCTATAGAACGATCGTGGACCCCATTCAGGGATTTCATGTTGCGGCAAACACGTGAGGCAGATCTCGCGCTTGTACATGAATTAGGGAAAGAGCCAATACCGGAGCGTGCTGAGGATGTGAAGCCTAGTCATCTTATCCCGGCTTTTTTGTTAAGTGAGCTAAAAACAGCATTTCAGATAGGTTTTGTTATTTTCTTACCATTCTTGCTAATAGATATTGTTATTGCATCGATTTTAATGTCTTTAGGTATGATTATGGTGCCGCCGGTAACAATTGCGTTACCCATAAAAATTATGCTTTTTGTAGTTGTTGATGGCTGGTCGCTGATCACCAAAACTTTAATAATAAGTGTGGGGATATGAGTGAACTTGCGATTGATAACGGAGATGTAAATGTTATACCGATAGAAAGTGAGCCATCATCTTCTCTGTGGGAGCAGTGGTGGCTTTTGCGTGATGACCCAAGCAGAAATACTTTATTTATCCATTATGGGGTATGGCTTAGAAAAATTGTTGGCAATATTATGCTGCGCCATAGGTATCCATTGGCTGAATGGGGTGATTATATTCACTTGGGGTCAATTGGATTATTTTTCGCAATAGAAAACTATGACCCCAAAAAAAATACCAGCTTTGAAAGCTATGCTTACCTCTGCATTAAAGGGAATATTCTTAAAGGATTAAGTCACTATACAAGCGAAAGCGGCAAAATTGGTAGTTCTTATTCAGCTTCACGTATTGACGATAGTGATGATGAATCTGATGCTCTCAGTAATGTTGTCAATGCGGTTGTTGGTTTGGCGTTGGGATACTTTCTGGAATCGGGAATACGGGATGAAAATATACATGAATCTGACCCGTTATATATCTACCAAAACAGAGAAGAGTCGGAACTTCTAAGAGGTCTAGTAGGACAACTTCCACAAAAAGAACAATTTATTATTGTTAGTCATTATCTGCATTATATGAGTTTTAAGGAAATTGGCGAACTACTTTCTCTTAGCTCCGTGCGAGTTTCTCAACTTCATCACCAAGCACTCAAAAGACTTAGAAAGATATATGAACAACCAATAACTTCTTAAACATAAAGTTGCTAATTTAAGCAGCATCTGTCTTTATTTTCGAAACTGCAGTGCGAGTGAGTATCGTGGAAATTCAAAAGCTATTACCAAAAACATCCTTTGTTCCGTTTAAGGCCAAGCGCTTGATAAACGCAAATGTTGTATATGCAAATTTAGCTTTATTTCATGAATACGGATATTTTCGAGAATATAATAGTAATTCAGCTGAGTTTTATCAGCAGATTCTAGATTACTTTGCCTATATAGTACCGAATAGTGATGAAGACTATTTGCTGGTAAATAATGAGGAAAAGGAATTTTTAGCGGAGCGCTACGGAGGTGCAGGAATTCTTGCGAATGGGGGCGGCGCACGTTGCGGGCTCAGTGGTCCTTTCAGTTTAAAAGGAATAGGTCCTGCTCCGGTTGTAGGAAGAGATGTTGATTACTGGTATAGTCACGGGCGAATGGGGCTGGAGGAAGCTTTATCGGAGTTATTCTACAGTCATCTTGCTCATACTGCCTTGCCTGTTCCCAGTAGTAGAGTTTTAGCAGTAATTGATACTGGCGGAACAGTTTTACAGCGTTCTTTCAAACAATCTATTAATCCTTATGACGACGACTGCAAGCACGTTCGAGCGGGAATAATAGTGCGTGAAACGCGCGTTCGCCCTGCGCACTTCGCGCGTGCTTTTTATTTTAAACCTTCGCAATATATGAAAAACCATCATGTGCATGATCATCAGCGTGTGCGCAATGTTATTCCATTTTTGCCGAAAGTGGTTGGCATCAGAGATCCTCGTTTAAAAGTAGGCGAAAGATTTTGTTTAGCTATTGATGAGATTTTATCAAAATCAGCCCTTCAACTTGCTTATTCGAAAGTGCGTCGCGTAATGCACGGCTCGTTAGGGATTTCAAATATTTTAGTTGACGGTGGTTGGATTGATTTTGGTTCTGCCACTGCTGTACCTTCTTATGAGCAATTAATCACCGCAGAGTTGCAACCAGCTTACTGGGACGAATTTTTATTATTTCAAAAAACTGCTGCGGATCTTTGTTTTTATGTGAGGAAATTCCAGCCGCAAGCTCAGTCATTGCTGGGTAATAGCAATGATTTTTATCAGAAATTTGTTAATTTATATGTTAATCACCTACATATTTTGTTTGTTGAACTAACAGGAATTCCTTTGTTTTTGTTAAGGAATTTTATGAATTTTGATTGGTATAAAAAATTAGGGGCGCTAATACTACATGTTGCTTACATGGAAAGTCCCAAAGCTGGAATTTCAAATTGGGTTTTGCATGCAGAGGAGCCTGCACATGCTTGGTCGTCAATCAGTCTACGCTACGTTTTACAAAAATTATTTTACCAATACTGGATTTTAAATAATTCTTTTGCTCCGGAATTAGCACTTAAACAAAGCTTAGCCAATGAATTGTGGGAATCCTACTGTTTACTGTGTCGTGCCGTTGAGGCTGAAGTTGCGGATCGCAATATTTCGCGTGAATCAATTGTTCGCTTCGCTGGCTTTAATATGGTAAGGCAATTGTTGGGTATAACGCCTTTTTATCGAGGTCATATGCTAGCCTCTATCGCAGAACAACTGAATCAAAGCTCCTCTCCAGAGGAAGTTCGCGATAATGTTGAGGCAATGTATGCAAAATATAGCCGATTGGGAATTCTTCATTTTACATCTTCTTTTGGTGGCCGCCTTTTGTTAGCTTCCAACGCCAGCAATATGCGATTGATATGGGATTTGGAGTTAGGTCAATATCGAGTTGAGATACCCCAGTCCGCATGGTTGGAGTTTTCGGCAAAGAATCAGATTTTTCTATGTTACGAGAAAGATGATAACAGCTGTTCATCGACATTTCAGATGGACTCACAAGAAGGCATTCTGTTTTGCTATTTTGATAGCTCTGACATTGGAGTAGAGCAACGCTTTGAGAGCATTTCAATTAGTTATGATGATAAAAATTCATCTTTATCAGAGTTATTTCCCGATTTTGATAAGATTTATTCTGGTTTTATAAATGTTGTTGTTGGTGGTGGTGTTTTTCCGGACTCCTATTGGCACTCTGAAAAAGGTTTGGTGTAACAATGCTTTTACAGAAAGGAATTACCGTAATTGTGCCAACCTATAACCGACGTGACTTGCTTAACAAAACACTTCTATCACTAAGCTTTCAATCATTTAATGTTCATCAGTATGAAGTTTTGGTTGTTGATGATGGATCGTCAGATGATACTAAAGAAATTGTACTTTCTTTTAAAGACAGAATGTTTATCTCTTATTTTTATCAGGAGGATGAAGGCTTTCGGGTAGCTAAAGCTCGTAATATAGGCATTCTTAATGCGCGGTTTAATATTTGTCTATTTTTAGATTCGGGAATGATAGCGCACCCAGACTTACTTAAAAATCATTGGTGTGCCTATCAGGATAAATCAGAACAGGCCCTCATAGGTTTTTCATACGGTTATTGCGACTATGAAAATATTTCAGAAAAGTTGTTACAGGAGTTTAGTCATCGAAAGGAAGTCGAAAAATTTTTCGATATATTTCGAGGGGATAGACTGTTAAGAGATAGACGGTCAGTGGCGATGGAAAGTGCATCATTGCTATTCAAAGATATTACTATTCCCTGGATTATTTTCTGGACTTGTCATGTTTCCTGCACAACAAAGTCCCTGCTGCGTGTCGGGGGCTTTGATGAGTCTTTTCAAAGTTGGGGAGGGGAGGACATAGAGCTAGGAATTCGTCTCTACAAAGCGGGCATTGCGTTTGCCTTTGCCGAAGACTGTGAAGCTATTCATTGGCCTCACGACAGGACATCAATTGGCTCTAGCTCAGCTACGTCATATGCTGATTATATTTACAAAAAACATCCTGAGCTCTCAACATCTATGCTCCTTGAGCCTCAAACCCCGTGGGTTGAGATAGTTAGAAAAATACGAGACGTAGGATAATTTTATAGTGCTCTAAGATAGATTAACTCAATAAAAGTGTTGCTGGGTTCTACAGTTAGCTGGATGTTTGAGTCATGTTGGCAAAGTAGTAGATACTTTATTTGTTGGCATTAGTTATTAGAAATCAAACGGGCTCCAGTTAGTTGTAGAAACACAATTTACCCCCCCTCTGTTACCCAAATCCCCACTTTCAGCAAGCAAATCGTTATAGATTTCCAATTAAATAGTTTAAATGACAATAAGCTTATAGTTTATTTGACAATATATGGGTCTGGCGGTATACAAGTATCCATCGATGGCGTCGAAATGATTTAACTATAACAGCAACCCCTTTTTGGCCTTCGATGTAAACCTGCCTGCAACAGGCAGAATCAACCTTCAACAGTCCTCGTCCTCTATAGGCGGTATTGGTTGAGCGGCTATACCCTGGAGTTTAATAATGAGAGTTTCCATCAATAAAAATAATGTTGTTGCTTCATTGGCTTGTGCTTTAGCGTTGGGTGTATCGGGAGCTAGCGCGCAAACCCTGACCAGTAATTCAACCGGGACTAACAACGGTTTTTACTACAGCTTCTGGAAAGATACCGGCAATGCGTCCATGACTTTACAATCCGGTGGTCGCTATACCTCCCAATGGGACAGTGGCACCAATAACTGGGTAGGCGGTAAAGGCTGGAACCCGGGCTCCAGTTCACGCGTGCTCAACTATTCTGGTAACTATGGTGTTACCAGCAGCCAGAACTCTTACCTGGCGTTTTACGGTTGGACGCGCAACCCACTGATCGAGTACTACATCATTGAAAGCTACGGTTCTTACAACCCGGCCTCCTGTTCTGGTGGTACTGACTACGGCAGCTTTACCAGCGATGGCGCTACCTACAACGTGCGCCGCTGTCAGCGTGTACAACAACCGTCTATCGATGGCACCCAGACTTTCTACCAATACTTCAGTGTGCGTAATCCGAAGAAGGGTTTTGGCGCTATCTCTGGCACCATTACCTTTGCCAACCACGCCAATTTCTGGGCAAGCAAGGGTTTGAACCTGGGTACTCATGACTATCAAGTGATGGCGACCGAGGGTTACCAAAGTACCGGTAGTTCCGATATTACTGTGGCAGCTGGTAGTGGCGGTGGTACTTCCAGCTCTACCGGCGGCAGTTCCAGTTCGGCGGCTTCCGGCAGCAAGACTGTTATTGTTCGGGCTAAAGGCGTGGCGGGTGGCGAGATAGTTACTCTTAAAGTAAACGGCACCACAGTACAAAGCTGGACCCTGACCACCACTATGACCAACTACACAGCGACTACCAGCTTGACCGGTGGTACTACCGTGGAATACGCGAACGATGCCACAGGCCGCGATGTACAAGTGGATTACATCAGTGTGAACGGCAGTGTTCGCCAGTCTGAAGCCCAAAGCTACAACACTGGTGTTTACCAAAACGGTGCCTGTGGTGGTGGCAGCGGCATGAGTGAGTGGCTGCATTGCAATGGCGCTATTGGTTACGGCAATCTGTAATCGCCCTTAATTAGCAAGTAATAAGCAAGGGGCAGAAAATATCGCAGCGATAGTTTCTGCCCCTTGTGCACCAAATTTTCATCGATACCTCAATAACAATAACGAGCGACATCAAGATGAATATCACCCGCCATTTTCTGCTGCCGGCACTGGCCGGTGTATTGGTCACCTGCGGCACCCTGACGCTGCTGGATGATGATGCACAACTGCAGACACAATTAACGACCCTGGAAAACCGGATTCTGGAGCTTGAGTCAGCGCTCGCGCAGAAAGACGAAGCCCTT
>JAGKWY010000243.1 GCA_021151625.1 Gammaproteobacteria bacterium
TCCGCCAGCACAGTGACATGGTAAGGCTGAACTTCAAGATAGCCACCGGAAACGAAGAAAATTTCCTCAGCACCACCTTGTTTGATAAGACGCACAGGACCAGGCTTGATACCCGTCAACAGCGGGGCGTGACCGTAGGCAATACCTACTTCACCCAGGCTACCGGTAGTGATTACCATCTCTACCAGGCCGGAGAAAATTTCACGCTCAGCACTGACGATATCGCATTGGAGAGTCATGGCCATTTTTTGTCTCGGTTATCTAGCGTTTCAGTTTGAAACCGCGTCCAGTATTAAAACCGCGAAGCGAAATCACAGCGGCCCCACCACGCTGGCGGGGCCAACCCAATTACTTGAGTTTGCTGGCTTTTTCGATAGCTTCGTCGATTGAACCTACCATGTAGAAAGCTTGCTCTGGCAAGTGATCGTAATCACCAGCTAACAGGCCTTTGAAACCACGGATGGTTTCTTTCAGTGGAACGTACTTGCCTGGCGAGCCAGTAAATACTTCCGCTACGTGGAAAGGTTGTGACAGGAAACGCTCGATCTTACGCGCACGGTTTACGGTTTGTTTGTCTTCTTCAGACAGTTCGTCCATACCGAGGATCGCGATGATGTCTTTCAATTCTTTGTAACGTTGCAGAACTGATTGAACACCACGGGCTACCGCGTAATGATCGTTGCCGATGATCATTGGATCCAACTGACGTGAAGTGGAATCCAGTGGATCGATCGCCGGGTAAATACCTTTAGCAGCGATGTCACGGCTCAATACTACGGTTGAGTCCAAGTGCGCAAAGGTGGTCGCTGGCGACGGGTCCGTCAAGTCGTCCGCTGGTACGTATACCGCTTGTACAGAGGTAATAGAACCAATCTTGGTAGAAGTAATACGCTCTTGCAGAACGCCCATTTCTTCTGCCAGGGTTGGTTGGTAACCTACCGCTGAAGGCATACGGCCCAACAACGCAGATACTTCGGTACCGGCCAAGGTGTAACGGTAAATGTTGTCAACGAACAACAGTACGTCTTTACCTTCGTCACGGAATTTTTCTGCCATGGTCAGACCAGTCAGAGCAACGCGCAAGCGGTTCCCCGGCGGCTCGTTCATTTGGCCGTACACCATCGCTACTTTGTCTACTACGTTAGATTCTTTCATCTCGTGGTAGAAGTCGTTACCTTCACGGGTACGCTCACCTACACCGGCGAATACAGACAAACCACTGTGTTCTTTCGCGATGTTGTTGATGAGTTCCATCATGTTTACGGTTTTACCTACACCCGCACCACCGAACAGACCTACTTTACCGCCTTTTGCGAAGGGGCAAACCAGGTCGATTACTTTGATACCGGTTTCCAGCAGTTCTTCAGAAGCTGCCAGCTCTTCGTACTTGGGCGCTGCGCGGTGAATTTGCATACGCTCTTTTTCACCGATGGGGCCCGCTTCATCAATCGGGTTACCCAATACGTCCATAATACGGCCGAGGGTTTCAGTACCTACTGGCACTTTGATTGGTTCGTTGGTGTTGGTTACTACCAAACCGCGACGCAGACCTTCGGAGGAGCCCAGAGCAATAGTGCGAACTACGCCGTCGCCTAATTGCTGCTGTACTTCGAGAGTCAGGTTGCCG
>JAGKWY010000142.1 GCA_021151625.1 Gammaproteobacteria bacterium
CAGGTTTTTCATGGAGTTACAGGAGGAAGATTCCTTTTTCTTGTGTAAAAAATCCCCGAATTCTTGCATAAGTGGGAATTTTTTACCAGCCCTAGCCAATACGGTAACACTCTGGAGGGGCACAACTTTGGTGCGCTAGTAGCAAAACCCTGAATTTTAAATACAACAACGCTATTAAAAAATCAGGTCAGCAACAGGGCTGGCATTATTACCCAAATTTTTCTGATTCACCAAGCAGAAATCAGTAAAAATTTTGATAATTTTTATGCGAATCGCACCATAAAAAAGCAAATGAGTGCATCATTTTGAGACAAGCGATTAATTGCTAAACAATCCGCTAACAATCACTTTATATCCGAGACTTGAATTTGTTTCTTGTAAGCCGATACATCATCGATAAGAAAAAAGTTTTCACGCTGCGTTAATTTCTGCGAGCTCAGCCAAAGGCGACGATTTTTATCCATAAATACTGCACGATAATATTTTTCCAGCGACTCAGGTGTGATGCGCGAAACTGCATCCGCCAAATCCAGCCGACGAGAAAACTGCTCATCCAAATTAACAATTGCACTCCAGTAGCGGTCACCCTGCTCTTTTAAGGATCTCGCGGGCTCACGCAATTCATTAATTAAAGATTGTTGATTAATTGCGAAGTTTTCGACAATCGTACTGACCTGTTCATCAAGAAACTGATCGATTTCAACAATAATCCTTGCCTCATCAGCAACCGGTGACTGCACTACCATTAGCGTATTTTCCTGAGTACGCAATGGCATGGCTACAGCAGCCACCACATAACCCAATTGCTTTTCAGTGCGCAGCTGATGATAAAACGCAGGCTGCAACAATTGGCGAGCTAGCAGCATATGCGCATTATCTTCAACAGAAGCGGATGGAGTTTGAATAAACAACTCAACAATGTTATCGCTATGAACAATATCATGGGCATAAAGCCAGGGCTTGGTAGAATCAACAGGCAACGGCAATACTTTTTGTGCTGGTAATTCGCGCACAGCCTGGCGACTCAATAACTCATGCTCCGCCAACACGGCCAACTTCAGGGCCTCGGCGCGAAAATAATTACCATAAAAGAACGCATCAATACGCGCATCAATCAACTGACGAGCGACATATTGATTAAATTGTTCAAAGGTATTTTTTTCTAACGCATCAATTAGCTGCGTGTTGCTCCAGAATGGAGTTGTTTGCAATACGGGAATTTGTTTTGCCAATACCTGATAGGGTAGATCTTTATTTTGATTGCGCAGACTGCGCAGCAAATTCTCCCTGATCAGGGAAAAACGTTCTTCTTTGAATTTTCCTGAGCGAACCGATTCCATCACTTTGTTTATTAACAACCCCTGGCGGCCAGAATAACCAAAAATTTTGATATCGAAGCCGCTCGCATTGGCCTCCAAGGATAAATCAATTCCGGCAAGCCTGGCCGGGTAAGCAAACTCATTTAATTGATCACTGACCAAGGCAACAAACAATTGCACCTGGGCTGCGCCCGCAGCACTGGAAGATGCCAATGGCGATTTGATACGCAGGTTAATGGTTGCGCGCGGCTGAATAAACTCGCGATTCTGCGTATACCAGACACGCATGTTTTTATTATTTAAAATCAATTCCGGTTTGCGATTAGCAATATCGCCCTGCTCTTCCAACATGGAGCCAGTTTTTACTGTCAAACGTTTGGGAATAAACAGGTTTTTATCCGGCAGAGATAATTCCTGACGCACCGCAGGCTTCAGTTCCATGATCTCCGGTATCCCGGCACGCAAACTATAAGGCGCAGCATATAGCCTGGAAACACGATAGACATCCACTTCAGGTGCAGTAAGTGCAACCAGTACGTTGGTATTGGTTAGGTAAGATAAACTTTTTTGCAATTGCTTTTCGTCGTAATTAACGAATAGCGAGCCACCATTTAGGACATCCCGCGCCTCATAGATACTCATGGACTGCGCCAACTCGCTAACCGTCTCCATAGGCGAGCGCTTTTCCTGAAAGCGAAAATTCAAATCTGCCATGACTTGCAATTCGTTATAGCGCCAACTGGAGATACCGCGCTCCCGCAACTGCTCAATACAATAAAACACCAGCGAAACTATTTGACTACGTGCTTTAACACCTTGAGGTGTTAATTGAATGTTTAACTGAAACACTGCATCACTACGACTTTCCAAACCGGTATTAGCATAAAGTGCATCGGCCCACCCTAAACGCTTTAATAAGGAGAGCAGGCTTCCACTACCTTCATGCCCCAACATATGAGCAATATATTCATAGGGTTTTGTTTGGTACAGATTATTGGGATTGGGGATAGGAAAGACGAAACTTAATTGCCGCAACTCTTTTTCAGGTTTGATTTCCAAACTTGCAGGCAAGGAGTCAGGAGCAAAGAGCGATGGGTACGAGCTCTCGATTTGCGTATCGCGCAGAGGCACCGCACTGAAACGCGCGCGCGTCATCGCCTCCAGCGTATCCAGGGATTCGCGCCCCAGCACGACCAGATTCATTAAATGCGCGGAATAATGTTGCTGATAAAACGCGAGCATATCATCGCGCACGCCATGCTCTTCCCGATCAGCCAGTGTACCCAGAGTGCCCACCGAAAATTTCGCACTGGGGTGTTCCGGGTTCATTAACTCACGGTAGACATCCCATTCACGCCGACCGTCATCTTTTAGTTTGGCTAAATATTCCGAGTGCACCGCATTGCGCTCGCGCTCAACATATTCCGGACTAAAAAGCGGGGCGACAAAAAACTGGGAAAATCTATCCAATGCTGCATCCAACTGCGCATTATCAATATCAAAAAAATAATTGGTATTTTCAGCAGCCGTGTAGGCGTTGTAACTACCGCCGTGCTGTGCAATGAATTCCTGGTACTCGCCGGCTTGCGGATATTTTTCGGTGCCTAAAAACAGCATATGTTCCAGAAAATGTGCAAGCCCTTCGCGATCACGCGGATTTTGATTTGCACCGACGCTGACATCCAGAGCCGCCGCCGATTTTTCGGTGGCAGGATCCGAGATAATAAGTACGCGCAGCTGGTTTTCCAAAACCAGATAACGATATTCGCGTTTGTCCTTATCGCTTTTTGTTACGGCAATGGTTTGGGGCTTTACAGGCTCCAGGGCAACGCAGGTAAGCGGATAAACTATCAAATAGATACACGCAGCAAAGATTGCGGAAGACATTAGGCTATTTGGTTTGCCACAGACTTTCGACATAAACACACTCACTCATACACCCTGCCCTACTTCAAGATTGATCTTGAGCTGGCAAGTAGAAATGATTAAACCCCTGCTTTTTTCAGCAGATAACAAAAAGTAGCATCACGCTCGGCAAAACCAATCAACTCATGGCCACTGATTTGGGCAAACGCCTGAAAGTCGCGCACTGAACCTGCATCGGTGGCCAGAACACGTAACACTTCACCTGCCACCAAATCGCGTAAAGCCTGTTTTGCTTTCAATAATGGTAAAGGGCAACGCAGGCCAGATGCATCCAGTGCAGCCGCTACCGGATGGTTAAAACAGTCAATTGCCTCATTGGCCATAGCTTTCCCCTGACTTCAACCCACCTCGCGGGGCGAGACCTCACCTTTTTCACCCAGGTGAGCGAACCAGATATACGGAAAAAGGTCTCAAAAGGTTGCTAACCTAGTCTTTGCGCGTCAAAAAGGCTAGAGTTACGCCGAATTTTTTATGCTCGCCGCCGTCGCGACCAGCCACCTCAGGAGTTTGCAGTTACCGTGTCCAGGCTTGTTAAACGCCCCCTATTCCCCTCTTTCTCGCTAGTTCAACCCCTGTGTCAGCGCCTGTTTGCGCCCTTTGGCCTGGGTCTACTGTTATGCGGCGCATTACTGGCAGCGTCTTTCGCTAGCCAGGCCGAAGTTGAATTACCCGATCTGGGCGATACCAGCTCTACCACTATCTCACCGGTACAGGAAAAAATGTTGGGTCAACGCTGGTTGCGCGCCTATCGCAGCCAGGTACCAACCTCCTCAGACCCATTAATCATCAATTACCTGGAACAATTGTTTGCGCAATTGATTCCCTACAGCCAGCTCACCGAAAAGCGCATCGACCTGGTAGTTGTCGAAAACAAGACACTCAACGCCTTTGCCGTACCAGGCAACATTATTGGTGTGCATACCGGTTTGTTGAACTATGCCAAAAGCGAAAACCAGTTGGCCGCCGTACTCGCCCACGAAATGGGCCACTTGAGTCAACGCCATTACGCGCGCCGCCTCGAACAGCAGAAGAATATGATGGTACCCATGCTGGCAGGTATGTTGGCCGGCCTGGTATTGGCCGCCAACAGTAACAGTGATGCAGGTATGGCGGCGATTATGGGAACCCAGGCGGCCGCGCAACAAGCCTCGCTGGCCTTCAGCCGCCAAAATGAACAGGAAGCAGACCGCATAGGTATGCAGACCATGGTGGAGGCAGGCCTGGACCCGCATGCCGCCGCCGATATGTTTGAAGAAATGGTACGCGCTAACCGCCTGAACCGCCGCCCGCCAGAATATCTGTTAACTCACCCGGTCAGTGAAACCCGGGTCGCTGATGCCCGCAACCGCGCCCAGCAGTATCCACGCAAACCCTCGGCAGATGATCTGGAATACCAATTAATGCGCAGCCGCGTACGTGTGGCGGCCGAAGAAACGCCGCAAATTGCGGCCAAAATGTTCAAGAGTGAACTGGATAAAGAAAGCTTGTCCCCTGATGCCAGCCGCTATGGCTGGGCACTGGCCTTAACCAATGCCAGCCAGTTTGATGCAGCGCGCGAAGCCCTGGCCCCGCTGTTGGCAAAAGAACCTGAGCGCGTAACCTACCAAATTATGCGCGCCGATATTGAAATTGCCGCTGAGCGCCATAAAGCCGCACTGGACATTCTGGAAGCACAATTGAGTAAGCATCCCAACTCCTATCCACTAATCGTGCGCCATGCCGAAGCCTTGATGAAAGCAGGACTCTACAAACAATGTGCAGAAATACTGGACCGCTATTCACGTAAACGCAGCAATGATGATTATGTGTGGTACTTGCTGGCAGAGGTGAATGGCTTGGCGGGAAATATTTTGGGTGTGCATGAAGCACGCGCAGAATACTTTATTTTGAATGGTGTTTATGATCGCGCTCAAATCCAATTGCGCAATGCATTGAAATTAACCAAAGACAATGCCTATCGCACTGCGTTAATTGAAGAGCGGCTTAAATATGTAGAGGCACAATTGCAGGATCACAGTTTCTAAAATTAAATCGTTCAAACATCAATAAATAACAGCTGCGGTGCGCAAGTCACTGCGGCTGTTTAACCCAGCCAGACTCCACTATCCACTCATCCGCATTGACTACTGCCATTGGCCGGCCGATAAAATAGCCTTGGGCCTCATCGCAACCCATTTCCGCCAACCGCGTTAATAAGGCCTCATCCTCAACCCCTTCAGCAACCACTGTCAGCCCCATATTGTGGGCCAGATGAATAGTTGAATTGACAATCAATTCATCTTGCAAATCTTCCATCATATTGCGTACAAACGAGTTATCAATTTTCAACGTCTGTACCGGCAAACGCTTTAGGTAGGCAAGCGATGAATAACCGGTGCCAAAATCATCGATTGCCAAATGAACGCCCAAAGCATGCAAGGCATTTAGATTGCGCAGAGCGCGCGTTGGATCAGTCATAATGGAGCTTTCAGTAATTTCCAACTCCAGGCGCGCTGGTGGTAATTGGTATTTTTTTAATAGCCTGTCTACCAGCTTGGCAATATTATCATCCATTAAATTACGCGCCGATAAATTCACCGCCACACTCAATGACATACCCTGGTCCAGCCAACGCTTGCATTGCTCAATTGCACGCTCCAACACCCAGGCAGTCAATTGGTGAATTACACTGGTTAATTCTGCAATAGGAATAAAATCACCGGGCGGGACAAAACCCAACTCCGGATGTATCCAGCGAATCAGCGCTTCAAAACCGTAACAGCGTTTTTCGTTCAGCTGTACTTTAGGTTGATAGTGCAAACACAATTGGTTTTCGCGAATAGCGCGCCCCAACTCACTAACAATTGCCAGACGCTTGGTAGAATGTGGGTCATATTCAGGGCTGTATATGGACAAGCCCAGCATTTGGCTTTTTGCATAGTACATCGCGATATCGGCATAGCGCATTAACTCATGATGATCGTGCGCCTGCTGCGGACTTATGGCGATGCCAATACTGGCGCTCACTTGCGTGGTAAAACCATCCAGATCAAATTCTTGTGCAAGCGCATCTAACAGGCGATGACCAAACACCACCGCCTGATGTGTACTGCGAATACGCGGCAGGAAAACAGCAAACTCATCACCGCCCAAACGCGCCACGGTACCGGGAACTTCCGCCATTTCTGCAGCCAAGCGCGGGCCGATCAACTTTAATAAATGATCGCCAACATTGTGCCCAAGGGTATCGTTAATTTCTTTAAATCGATCGAGATCAATTAACAAGAGCGCACTGATTTGTTCAGCACTGCGCTGCTCGAAGCAGGCCTCCATATCGGAGTAGAGTTTATTGCGATTGGGTAAGGTGGTGAGTGAATCGTGATGGGACTGGTAACGCAATTTTTCTTCGTAACGTTTGCGTGCGGTAATGTCTTTGGTAGTTCCCCACACTCGTTTTAAATAACCATCCTCCACAATACCTGTGCAGCAAATCTGGAAAAAATATTGTTTGCCGCGATGATCCTCACGCACAATGTCGTGATCAGTCATCTGGTAATTATTTTTTACAAAAAAATCTATATCGAACACATAGTTGCGTGAGCCGCTATCAATCAACCCCATTCCGAGAATATCGTCGAGTGATTCTACTCCCAGCATACTGAGCAACACTTTATTGGCTTCGACCAAACGTGCATTATTTGCAATTTGTCGTGCCTGGACCTCCGCCTCTTTGTTAATTGCAATGGCTGGTTGCATTTCATAGCACCAGATTGCTTCAGAACTGTGGGTGATAAATGCTTTATAGCTGGCTTCACTTTCTTGCAAAGCATCGCGCGCACTTTTTTCGCGCGACAAATCCTGCAACTGAATTAATACCCGCTCGACCGCCCCACTGGAATCGCGAATCGGCAAAAAGCTGGCACGGAAGAATAAATTCTTATTGTTTACAAAACGGCTGCGATGAATGTTGCCGAGTAAATAATTGGTTTCAATAGTTTGCACATTGCCATGCAAATATACATCCTGAATAACCGCATACAATTCCGGATCGCGACTGACACGCTTATCGCGCAAAATGGAATAAAAGCCTGCCGCCAACTCCGCCTGGCGCTGGTTAAGGTGGAACATACGCGCGGCCGAATGATTGATGCTAAGCACCAGCCCATTTTTATCGGTAATTAAACTGGGGATAGGGCTTTCTGCAAATACCCCTGGCAGTATTTGCAGCGCGTGTTCGTCGCCCGACAAGTCCGCCGTCGGATCGCCCGATGAATTGGAGTAACGCATATACGCAGCGAATCTTCCAGGCGCTGGGCCAGAATACGGATTTGCTGCTTGAGTTGAACAATCTCGGTATCCTGCTGGGTAATTACCTGATTCAATTGCTCAAGGGTATCTTCCTGATAAGCAACGCGGGTTTGTAAATCAATTAATTGCTCTTGAAAATCAGACATGGTGTTACTCCAAAACTTCATAAACGGCATCGATCAAACGCACCGCACGCTCATCAATTAATAAACCCTGCCCCATGCGATGGGTGACATAACCGAAACCCAATTCAAAATCCGGATCGGCAAACGCCACGCAACCGCCAGCACCTGGATGACCAAAAGCGCGCTCACCGCGACCATAGCGACAATCAGCGCGCTGGTGCTGGGACAGCATAAATCCATGGCTAAAGCGCAATGGCAATCCCAGGGTTTGATCCTGCTCGAATGTTTGCTCTTGCCAGCACAAGGGCAAAACACTTCCATCTAATAATTCAGTGGAGCTAGCCAGCTTGCCATAAATAGTCGCGAGTGCGCGCGCATCGGAATGTGCATTCGCTGCCGGGATTTGCGCTTGCCGCCATTCGCGCGAATTAGTAGCAGTCATCAGGCTGATAGGGTTTGAGAATGCGCGATTGGTTACACCGCGTGGATCGGCTTTCATGATTTTACCCAGTGCAATGCTGTCGGCACCGGTAGAAAAATTCGGTAACCCAGCCGGACGTTTTAAGGGACCGGTATCAGCGATGTTCGCCAGTAAATTATCCGGTACCCCGAAATGGCAACTCACCCCCAAAGGCCCCGCCACTTTTGCCTGGAAATAATCATTCACACTCGCGTATCCGCTGGCACGCTTGATCATTTCACCCAGCGTCCAACCAAACATAAAGGGCGAATAACCCTGTGCAGTATTCGGCTCCCACCTGGGAGTTTCTGCTGCGGCTGCGGCACTCATGGCTGACCAATCAAAAATTTGCTCATTGGCAATATGCTGATGAAACGCCGACATGCCTGCACGATGGCATAACAGTTGACGCAGCGTAATCGCGCCTTTATTTGCCTGTGCAAACTCAGGCCAAAGCCTGGCAACCGGCTCATCCAGTGCAAGCTTTCCCTCTGCTACTAACTGCAAAACACACAAGGCCACCAAACCTTTGCCCGCAGAAAAAATATTAACCAGTGTCTGCTCATCCCAGTCGCGCTGTTCAATTCCCGCCAACTTGTTAGTGCATTGCCCGGCCCAAATATTCACCACCAGTTCGCCACGGTGATGCACCGCCACCCCGCCACCAACCTCCCCCATGGAAAAATTGGCTGCGAATGCATCGACCAGCGGCTGCCATTGGGGGGACCATTGGCCTTTTATTTCAATACTCATAACGAATTCCTGCGATTTAGTGCGCAGCATTCTAACAGCCAGCTTGAACAATATAACCAAGCCCCCATAAACTAGTCAGGTAACTAGTCAGATATCTATCAACCTGGAGTTCATAATGAACACTTGGCCAGTTCAAGATGCCAAAGCGCGCTTTAGCGAACTTTTGGATGCCTGTATTAGTGAAGGCCCCCAAATGGTTACTCGCCGCGGTACCGCAACCGCCGTAGTACTCACTGTCGCAGAATGGGAAAGGTTGAATATGAATGCCGGCCCCTCATTAAAATCGGTATTACTCTCCCCCGGCGCACCGCAAGATTTGTCATTGCCAGAGCGAACGTCAACCAAACGTCGCCCTGCTGTCGAGTTTTAATCGATGTATTTGTTGGACACCAACATAGTATCGGAGCTGCGTAAACCAAAACCCCATGGTGGGGTTCTGGCCTGGGTAGAATCTATCGCTGACGCAGATTTGTACTTAAGTGCTGTGACCTTGGGGGAAATTCAAGCGGGCATCGAAATTACGCGTGAAAAAGACACAGTTAAAGCAGATCAAATCGAACACTGGGCGAATCTGTTAATCCATACGCAAAAAATTATTTCCATGACCGCCGACACTTTTCGGATATGGGCAAAATTTATGCATCACAAAACCGATAGCCTTTATGAAGATGCCATGATTGCTGCAACGGCAGCACAGCATAAATTGGTGGTTGTAACGCGCAATCAAAAAGATTTTGCACATTTTCCCGTTAAAACCTTCAACCCTTTTGAATCATCACAGTAAAAAAAATATCATGACCAAAGAAAAAAACTCCCGCCTGGTTTATTCCACTGAAACCGGGCGCATCAAAGAAGAAAAACCGACTGCAACTATTCCACAGGGCGATGGAGTAGTACGTATTCGCCGCGAGACTGCCGGGCGCAATGGTAAAGGTGTTACAACTATTACTGGTGTGCCTTTGGATGAAACCAAATTAAAAGACCTCGCCAAAGCCTTGAAAGTACTTTGCGGTGTTGGAGGTGCAGTAAAAGATGGCGTGATTGAAATTCAGGGCGACCAGCGTGAAAAACTAAAAGCCGAGTTGGAAAAACGCGGCTTTACTGTGAAGCTCGCAGGTGGTTAATCGTGGACGAATTTCCGTTTGATCCTGAGTTACTCAAAGAGCTGGTCACAACCCCTATGCCCTACGGTAAATATGCGGGCCATGTGATTGCTGATGTTCCCGAACACTATTTGCTGTGGATGGCACGCGAGGGTTTCCCCAAAGGAAAACTGGGCACTCTGTTGGGACTGATGTATGAAATACGCCTGAATGGTTTGGAGGGACTATTAAAACCGCTGAAGGAAAACCCGCGTCGCTTTCAAGGCGATAAAAACCTCAATTAATCACAACACTATTCACTGACGGTTATTTTCAGTCTTGTTAATCGTCGTGTAAGTGAGGATCCATAATCCACGCTAGTTATCGCAATTTTTGGACTCTCGCTTCAATTATTTCTTACGAGTTTTCTCATTTCTTAATCACTGTATTGTTTAAATACTGATTAGGTGCCACACCAAAAGTGCGTTTAAACATCGCTGAAAATGCACTGGGGTTAGCATAGCCAAGGGCGTCGGAAATACGTGCAATATTTTCTCCGCGCCCAAGTCGGCAAAGCGCATCCGCGAGTTGCACTTGCTGCACCCATTGGCGATATTTCAAACCGGTTTCTTTAGGAAACAAACGAATCAGGGTGCG
>JAGKWY010000143.1 GCA_021151625.1 Gammaproteobacteria bacterium
TATGTTGATGAGCCGCTGGTGTCTGTGGATTTCAACCACAACGCGCACTCATCCAACTACGACTCACTGCAAACCAAAGTGTATGGCAAGTGGGTAAAAGTTCTGAGCTGGTACGACAACGAGTGGGGCTTCTCCAATCGTATGCTGGACAACACTATTGCATTGATTAACGCTAAATAATAAGAGAACCCATCATGTTAAGACGTACAAAGATCGTCAGCACGCTTGGCCCGGCTTCAGAGTCGCCGGAAGTTCTCGAGCGTTTGATTCTGGCGGGCGTTAACGTTGTCCGCTTGAATTTTTCTCATGGGTCACCGGAAGATCATAAGCGCCGTGCCGAAACCGTGCGTGCACTGGCTGCAAAACATAATCGTTTCGTTGCGGTATTGGGTGACTTGCAGGGCCCAAAAATCCGCGTAGCGCGTTTCGCCGAAGGCAAAATCCATCTCAAAGTGGGTGACAAGTTTATTCTTGACGCTGCCTTGGGTCGCGATGAAGGCAATCAGCAGCACGTTGGTATCGACTACAAAGAATTGCCAAACGATTGTAAAACTGGCGACATTTTGTTGCTCGATGATGGTCGCGTTGTGTTGCAAGTCGACAAGATTGAAGGCACCCGTATTTTCACAACCACCAAAGTGGCTGGCCCTTTGTCCAACAACAAAGGTATCAACCGTCAGGGCGGTGGTTTGACCGCGCCGGCGTTGACTGAAAAAGATAAGGCCGACATCAAAACTGCTGCAGAAATTGATGTTGATTATCTGGCGGTATCTTTCCCGCGTTCAGCGGACGACATGAACTATGCGCGCAAGCTGATGTTGGAAGCTGGCGGTCGCGCTGGTCTTGTATCTAAAGTTGAACGTGCGGAAGCAGTTGCTGATGATGAAACACTCGATGAAATCATTCGCGCCAGTGATGCGGTGATGGTTGCTCGCGGTGACTTGGGTGTAGAGATCGGCGATGCGGCGTTGATCGGTGTGCAAAAGCGCATCATTGCCCGTTCACGTGCGTTGAACAAAGTGGTAATCACTGCAACGCAGATGATGGAATCAATGATCAACAGTCCATTGCCAACTCGCGCTGAAGTATTCGACGTAGCTAACGCTGTATTGGACGGTACTGATGCAGTAATGCTGTCGGCAGAAACTGCTGCAGGTAGCTTCCCGGTAGAGACTGTAGAGGCGATGGTGCGGATTATTCTCGGTGCCGAGAAACATCCAACTGCCAGCTTTGACAACTACCGTATGGATCAGGCGTTTACCAGTGTGGATGAATCCATCGCATTGGCTTCGATGTTCACTGCGAACCACCTTGCCGGCGTGAAAGCACTGATTGCATTTACCGAGTCAGGTAGTACACCGCGTTTGATGTCGCGTGTGGGTTCGCAATTGCCAATCTTTGCGTTCTCTCGTCACGTGAATACCCAGCGTAAAATGGCGCTGTATCGCGGCGTTCAGCCAATCGCGTTTGATACTTCCAGTGCTCCCTGTGCAGACGATTTCGGTCGCGCCATTGGTATGCTGAAAGCACAAGGTGTATTGGTAGATGGCGATCTGGTGATTGTATCTCTGGGTGATACCACATTGCTTGGTGGTACCAACACGCTGAAAATTCTGCGCGTAGGCGATACACTCGCTTAAGTCTGAATGGCGTGAATAAAAAACGGCAGCTTGGCTGCCGTTTTTTTTTGTCTGGCGTTTTTATCTGGTGATCCTATGAAGCTAATTGTTGCAGTGTTTTTATCCCTGTTATTTATTCCTGTGCAGGCAATCGAGTTGCGTGGTCAGTGGCAGCAGGGTGGAATTATTATCGGCAAGGTGCCAGCCGGAACCCAGATTGAATATGCTGGCAAGAAGCTGCAGCTGTCGCCAGCGGGCGAATTTGTAATTGGTTTAGGACGCGATGCCAAATCTACAGCAATTCTGGTGGTGATCAATTCCGATGGCAGTCGCAGCGAGCAGGAGTTTTCCGTTAAGCAGCGCAAGTACAACATCCAAAAAGTTACAGGTGTTCCGCAGCAAACCGTGGAGCCTGACCCGGAGCAAGTGGAACGCGCAAAGCGTGAAGCTCAAATGGCCGCAGAGGCACGTAAAGGCGATTTGCCACTCACTTTTTTTGCACAAAAATTCCAATGGCCTTTAATTGGTCCTATTACTGGTGTCTATGGCAGCCAGCGAATTTACAACGGCGTCCCCAATTCTCCGCATTACGGGGTCGATATTGCCAAACCCGTTGGAACCCTGGTTAATGCACCTGCAGGCGGTGTTGTGACGCTGGTGCATCCGGATATGTTTTTTTCGGGCGGAACACTAATTATTGATCACGGTCATGGTCTGTCATCTACTTTTATTCATTTAAGTGAAGTTTTGGTGAAACAAGGTGATGCAATTACACAGGGGCAAGCAATTGCCAAAGTTGGCAAAACCGGGCGCGCGACAGGCGCACACCTTGATTGGCGAATGAACTGGTTTGAAGAACGAGTCGATCCGCAGTTATTGGTCGACCCAATGCCGGTCAATTAAGTTGGGATAATTTTCAGCGTGCGAAGCAGGAGTGCTATGAAACGTTTTGTGCAGGTTAGTGCAATATTTTTTGCGGGCGTTATTTTTGGTTTGATCTCGGTGCAGGGAAGCTTCAATCATTTGCGCCATGCATTCTCTCCATCGCTCAGTTTTGCCGATGGCTCAACCTATGTGGGTGGATTAAATGCGCAGGGACAATTGGATGGCAATGGACGCATGCAATGGAAAAATGGTGATACCTATGAAGGTAATTTTGTTGATGGCCTATTTCAGGGACAGGGAAAATTAACCAGCTCCTCGTCGGGTGTTTATCGCGGCAATTTTGTTGCCGGCGAAATGGAGGGACAAGGTGAATTGGTTTATACCGATGGTTCAAGGTATAACGGTGAATTTAAAGCCAATCAATTTCAGGGTAAGGGTAAATTGAACTATCCAGATGGCTCTTATTATTTGGGTGATTTTGTGAAGAGTCGGCCCAATGGTAAAGGTCAGTGGTTTTTCGCGGATAAATCAACTTATTCCGGTGATGTTGTGAATGGTGTGCTTACCGGAAAGGGCGAATTAATTCGCGCCGGTTCCAAGTATGTCGGTGAGTTTGTTAACGGAAAGATGCAGGGCAAAGGTGTATTTACCGATGAGCAAGGTAATAGCTACAGTGGTGAATTTGCGAATGATTCATTTACCGGCGAGGGAACTTACACTGGCACTGATGGCGATGTGTTTATAGGTCAATTCAACAATTGGACATTGAATGGCAAGGGCATGCAAACCAATAAAAAAGGTAATCAGTGGCAGGGCGAATTCGAGCATGGTTTGTTGGAGGGGCAGGGCAGTTATCTTGAAAAAGATGGGCAGCAATACACTGGTGAATTTGAATTTGGAAAATATTCTGGCAAGGGGAAATTACTTGCAGAAAATGGTGATGTTTATGAAGGAGAATTTTCTTATGGACAAAAACACGGCGCAGGTACGCTGATCTATAAAGAACCTATTGACAGTGTTAGTAAAATTACCGGTCGCTGGAGTTACAATCGCCTTGTTGATGGTGGTAGCGATGTAAAAATTTTCTCAGCGGAAGAAGTGGCTGAGCACGCGTTGTACAAGGAGCAAGGCGAATTGCAGCGGGTGTTGGACTCACTACAGGCATCAAGCCCCGACAAGACCGAGCTGTATAGCTTGGTTGTTGCCGGTTATGGCACTGAAGAGGTGTTTCGACGCGAGAGTAAATTTATTGAAAATTTATTTAGTTCACAATACGGCAACCGCGCGACTGCAATATACCTGGCCAATAGTCAGCGATCGCTCTCTGAATATCCAATGGCGACTCGCACCAGTATTAAAGCAGCGATTGAAAAAATCGCTGCGAGTATGGATAAAAATCAGGATATTTTCTTTTTGTATATCACCAGCCACGGAAGTAAAAATAAAACTATTTCGCTGAATCATAATGGGCTTGCGCTAGTGGATATAGATGCAAAATGGTTAGGTGATTTGCTTAAGGCAACCGGTATCAAGCATCGGGTAGTTGTATTGTCAGCTTGTTTCTCCGGTGGTTTTATCGATGATGTCAGTGATGAGAATACGCTCATCATGACTGCCGCATCGGCGAAAAAAACGTCCTTCGGCTGTGCGGATGACAGCCTGTTTACTTACTTTGGTAAAGCCTATTTCAAGGAGTCCCTGAAACCCGGGGTGGACTTTGAACAGGCCTTCTATCAAGCGCGCAATCTGGTAGAAGTCTGGGAGAAGGAGCAAAAAATCACTCCTTCAGAACCACAGATCAAGCCCAATGAAATGGTGACCCGCCATGTTAAACACTGGCTGGAAAGCGCAACTTCTGCGGATTTGCCGAATTTAAAACCTCAATCACCGCAATAGCCTTGTGGCTCTAGAGACAGGGCCGGGACAGGCAGTGTAAGATACCGCCCCCGGTTAACTAACCACGACCTAAGATTATGATAGATAAAAAGTTACTCAGCATTTTGGTATGTCCGGTAAGCAAGGGCGAGCTTGAATACCGCCCGGAACAACAGGAACTGGTCTGCTGGGACAGTGGTTTGGCTTACCCGATTCGCGATGGCATTCCGGTGATGCTGGAGCACGAAGCGCGCAAACTCAGCGCGGAAGAACTGGAGCAGCACCAGGCCTGAGGGTCGGTGCCAACGATGTTGAAGACGAGTTAGATAATGATGAAAAGCGCTGAAATCCGCGATGCATTTTTGAAGTTTTTTGAATCCAAGGGGCACACCATTGTTGCCAGTAGTTCCCTGATTCCAGGCAATGATCCTACCCTGCTGTTTACCAATGCGGGTATGAACCAATTTAAGGATTGCTTTCTGGGGGCTGATAAGCGTTCATACAATCGCGCGGTAAGTTCCCAGCGCTGCGTGCGTGCTGGCGGCAAACACAATGACCTTGAAAATGTGGGTTACACCGCTCGTCACCATACCTTCTTCGAAATGCTCGGCAACTTCAGTTTTGGTGACTACTTTAAACACGACGCTATCCGTTTTGCCTGGGAGTTTTTGACCGCCAAAGACTGGCTGGCAATTCCCTCCGAAAAACTGTGGGTAACTGTTTACGCCTCTGACGATGAGGCCTTTGAGATTTGGAACAAAGAGGTTGGTGTTCCGGCGGAGCGTATTATTCGCATTGGCGACAACAAAGGTGCACCTTACGCATCAGACAATTTTTGGGCGATGGGCGATACCGGTCCCTGTGGCCCTTGCACAGAGATTTTCTACGACCACGGCGCGGATATCTGGGGCGGCCCACCGGGTTCACCGGAAGAAGACGGCGATCGCTATATCGAAATCTGGAACAACGTATTCATGCAATTCAACCGTACCGCTGACGGTGTTTTGCACCCATTACCGGCTCCATCGGTAGATACGGGTATGGGCTTGGAGCGTATTTCTGCGGTTATGCAGCATGTGCATTCCAACTATGAAATTGACCTGTTCCAGCACTTGTTAAATGCAGCGGCAGAAGCCACTGGCACTCAGGATATGGAAAACAAATCACTGCGCGTTATCGCTGACCATATCCGCTCCTGTTCTTTCCTGATCAGCGACGGCGTTTTGCCCTCTAACGAAGGTCGCGGTTATGTATTGCGCCGTATTATTCGCCGCGCCATTCGTCACGGTAACCAGCTTGGTCAGAAGCAGCCTTTCTTCCACAAACTGGTTAAGGCGCTGGTTGAAGTGATGGGCGATGCTTATCCTGAACTGCATAAAAACCAGGCGCACATCGAGAAAGTTTTATTGCAAGAGGAAGAGCAATTCGAGAAGACGCTCGATAAAGGTATTGCTGTTCTTGAAGATGCCCTCAGCAAAATTTCTGGTACGGAAATCCCCGGTAAAGTTGTATTTACCTTGTATGACACCTACGGCTTCCCGGTTGACTTGACTGCTGATATCGCACGCGAACGCGGTTTAACTGTCGATCAGGCTGGTTACGAAGCCGCAATGGCAGAACAGCGCGCTCGTGCGCGTGCTGCCGGCACCTTCAAAGTGGATTACAACGCAAAAGGTCTGGAGTTCCCTGCATCTGAATTCCTTGGCTATAACAGTCTGGCGGAGCAGGGCAAAGTGCTTGCTCTGGTTAAAGATGGCCAGAAGGTCGAGCAGCTGGTTGAAGGTGATGATGGTGTAGTTGTGCTGGATCGCACCCCCTTCTATGCCGAGTCAGGTGGTCAGGCTGGAGATTGTGGTTATCTCGAATTGGGTGGTAACCGTATAGAAGTTCGCGATTGCCAGAAGCAGGGTTCATCAAATTTACACATAGTGCGGGTCCTTCAGGGGGCTATTTCTGTTGGTGATAGCTTCTCTGCCAAAGTGGATGGCAATGTGCGTCAAGCTACAGCACTTAACCATTCTGCTACTCACTTGATGCACGCTGCACTGCGCAAAGTCCTGGGCGAGCATGTTACTCAAAAAGGTTCTCTGGTGGATTCCGAGCGCCTGCGTTTTGACTTCTCCCACTTCGAAGCTGTGACTGCTGATCAGCTGAAGGCCATTGAGACTTTGGTTAACGAACAAATCCGTACTAACTCTGCAGTAGCGACGGAGCTGTGTGATATGGATGCTGCGAAAGCCAAAGGCGCTATGGCACTTTTCGGTGAAAAATATGGCGATACTGTACGTGTGTTGACCATGGGCGATGGCTTTTCGGTAGAGCTTTGTGGTGGTACCCACGTGAATCGCACTGGCGATATTGGCCTGTTCCGTATTGTTTCGGAGTCTGGTGTTGCAGCAGGAATTCGTCGTATTGAAGCAATTACTGGCGGCAAAGCGCTGGAGCTGTTTGATCAGATGGAGGCGCTGGTTGATACTGCCAGCCGTAGCCTGAAAACCAATCGCGATGCTCTGGTTGAAAAGCTGGAAGCGCTGGTTGCCCAGAACCGTAAGCTTGAGAAAGATCTCGCGCAACTGAAAACCAGGCTGGCTACCGCAGGAAGTGGTGACTTATCTACACAGGCTCAGGATATTGGCGGTGTTAAGGTTCTGGCCTTGAATCTGGAAGGTGCTGACGCCAAATCACTACGCGATACCGTTGACCAGTTCAAGAATAAGTTGGGAACTGCGGTTGTTTTATTGGCCGCTGTTGAAGGTGACAAGGCTGCTTTGGTTGCGGGTGTTACCCAGGATATAACTGGCAAAGTAAAAGCCGGTGACTTGATGGGGTTTGTTGCCAGCCAATTAGGCGGCAAGGGCGGTGGTCGTCCGGACATGGCACAGGGTGGTGGTACCAATCTGGCAGCTCTGGATTCGGCACTTGCTTCAGTGGTTCCCTGGGTTAAAGAGCAATTAGGCGTATAAGCTTGCTGCTTGTTTGTTGTACAAAAAAATGAAAGAAGTGCGATTAATCCGCTTTTTCTCATCCATTTGGGTTAACTTTTGTCTCGAACTGGTGTTTAATTGGCGCCTTTTTGTGATCTGGTTAGTCAGTATTCGTATTCGTCAAAATTAAAGAAGGTACACCGGTGGTCAGGTTCGCATTCTTACCGACAGTTCTTTCACCAAAGCCAGAATTCAGGCTATTGATGAAGAAAATATGCGTGCGGATTTGAAGCTCGGCCGTGTGGTTGTTGTAGCAGGCTTCCAGGGGGTGGATGAGCACGGCAATATTACTACTCTGGGGCGTGGCGGTTCAGATACTACAGGTGTGGCCTTGGCTGCAGCCCTGAAAGCTGACGAGTGCCAGATCTACACTGATGTAGATGGTGTCTATACCACTGACCCGCGTATTTGTGAGCGCGCTCGTCGCCTCGAAAAAATTACCTTTGAAGAAATGCTGGAAATGGCCAGCCAGGGCTCAAAAGTGTTGCAAATTCGCTCCGTTGAGTTTGCTGGCAAATATAAAGTGCCTCTGCGTGTATTGCATAGTTTCAAAGAAGGCCCTGGAACCCTGATTACCCTCGATGAGGAAGATTCAACTATGGAACAACCAATTGTTTCCGGTATCGCGTTTAACCGCGATGAAGCTAAAGTAACTGTTGCCGGCGTACCTGATACTCCTGGCGTTGCTGCAAAAATTTTGGCGCCAGTGGGCGAAGCCAATATCGAAGTGGACGTGATCGTACAAAACGTATCTGCCGATGGCACTACTGATTTGACCTTCACCGTGCATAAAAATGATATGAGTAAAGCGGTTGCTGTGTTGGAAGGGGTAGCCAAAGAAATTGGTGCTCGCGAAGTACGCAGTGACGACAAGGTTGCTAAAGTGTCTATCGTAGGTGTTGGTATGCGCTCCCATGCGGGTGTCGCATCGCGCATGTTCACCGCATTGGCGGATGAACGCATCAATATTCAAATGATCACCACATCTGAAATTAAAATTTCGGTGATCATTGATGAGCGTTACTTGGAGTTGGCTGTGCGTTGTCTGCACACCGCTTTTGGTTTGGATGCCGAGCCGTCAGAAAGCCGTGTGAGGGGCTAAGCTTTCTTGAAGGCGGTTTAGTTAAGGTGTTTGAGTTGCATTGCTGCCTGGTTCAAATACAGGCATAAAAATGTTGGGGGTTTCTTCCCTTTCGCGAAAAGTAGACGATACTTATGCCAAGGCATTCGGTTGTCAGGACGCGACAGGGGGTATTCGGGAGTCGAT
>JAGKWY010000244.1 GCA_021151625.1 Gammaproteobacteria bacterium
TCGTATAGCGGGTGCGCTAACGCGCTCCCTCTATGCGGCCGGGTTCTCCCTGGCTGTATCCACTCTTTCCACCCAGGCCTATGCTGGTTGCCAGTATGTAATTAGCAACCAATGGAATAATGGATTCGATGCCAAGATAAAAATAACTAACGATGGGACAAGCGCAATCAATGGCTGGAACATTAGCTGGAAATACAATGGCGACAACCGGGTAACCAGTAGTTACAACGCGACCCTGAGCGGAACCAATCCTTACACAGCAACCAATCTGAGCTGGAATGGCAGCATTGCTGTTGGTCAAAGCGTTGAGTTTGGCTTTCAGGGATCTAAAGGATCGGCAGCGGCTGAAATCCCCGTGATTACCGGTACAGCGTGCGGAGGAACAACTACTTCGTCAGTAGCACCTTCATCGACACCAGTAGCATCAAGCTCGCGCTCATCCACCGCATCATCCAATGGTACCGCTCAGGGTGTTGCTCCACTGGTAGTCCAAGGCAACAAAGTGACTGCCAATGGCCAACCCGCCAACCTGGCAGGTGTAAGCCTGTTCTGGAGCAATACCGGCTGGGGCGGCGAGAAGTATTACAACGCGCAAGTGGTGTCATGGCTGAAATCAGATTGGAAAGCCAATCTGGTACGTGTGGCCATGGGCACTGAAACCGATGGCGGCTACCTGACCGATTCCACCAACAAAACTCGCGCAACTGCCGTAATTGATGCGGCTATTGCCAATAATATGTACGTCATCATCGACTGGCATACCCATACTGCTGAGGCAAACAAAGCTGCCGCCATTACCTTCTTCAAGGAAATGGCAACCAAATATGGTCAGTACAACAACGTAATTTATGAGGTATATAACGAGCCACTTCAGGTTTCCTGGAGCAACGTGATTAAGCCTTATGCGACTGACGTTATTAAGGAAATCCGTGCTATCGACCCGGATAACCTGATCATCGTGGGTACGCCATCCTGGTCCCAAGATGTGGATGCTGCGTCACAAGACAAGATCACAGCCTATAGCAACATCGCGTATACACTGCACTTCTATGCAGGCACCCATAAGCAATTCCTGCGCGATAAAGCCACCACCGCAATGAACAATGGCATAGCCTTGTTTGTGACCGAGTGGGGTTCAGTTAATGCCGATGGTGACGGCGGTGTTGACACCGCAGAAACCAACACCTGGTTGAGCTTCCTGAAAGCCAACGGCATCAGCCATGCAAACTGGGCACTAAATGATAAAGCCGAAGGGGCATCTGCCCTCGCCACCGGCGCCAGCGCCAACGGTGGTTGGACCAGCGCACAACTGACGGCATCGGGAACCCTGGTACGCAATGCAATTATTGCCAACAACGGCGGTACAGTTACCAGCTCTACTCCATCAACCTCTTCACGTAGCTCAACACCAGCAACCAGCTCATCAGCTCCTGCGACCAGCTCCAGCAAATCCAGCAGCTCTACCGCTATCGTGTTCTCTAGCAGCAGCACCGCCACCACCTCTTCGGTAAACAACGGCGCTGGAGTGCTCTTCTCCGAGACCTTCGAGAACGGCACTGTGAACACCCAACCGGCCGGCTGGCAAAACTTCATCGGCTGGGTGCCT
>JAGKWY010000048.1 GCA_021151625.1 Gammaproteobacteria bacterium
CTGAACTCATCAACTGACGCTGAGCATTCAGAGAGGCGACGTTTGTGTTAATGACTAAAGCCATGATGAATCTCCTGGATTAATAATCTGTTGCAGTAGTTGCGAGTGGCTAACTTTGCTGCGACATGTCGGTTGATGAAGTCTGAGCACAACGGACTAATCAGCACTTCTAATCAGGTTATCGACACTTCCGGGAGGAGCTTTAGAAATTTTTTATGGCGGGAACCAACTATTTACAACAAGAAAGGCAGGAAATTATTTCAAATGGTTATATAAAACATCAAAACGTCAATTTACCGACCGTAAGCATCCATTGCCTTGCTAGCAATTGCATGTTGACGTAAATCAGTCGCTGCCTTATCGCGATTTTCTTCAGCCAGAACAGCCAACTGCTTATTAATACCCTGAATCTCCTGGATTACGCCCGCTGCCTTAGCTTCAAGATCGGCCACCGCCAGAGACTCCAGGTATTCAGGATCATTAATAGAAAGCAAACCTTGTTGACGTTGTTGAACCAGGGTTTCAAAAGATTCCCAATCGCCAGCCTGAGCGAGGGATAAAAGCGCTTGGGATTGACTCAGTGCACGTACCAGGGGATCTAACAGGGGATTGGTTTCCATAGAACAACTCTTTGTAATGGAATAAGGGCAGACTAACGCTATACAGCAAGATTAGCAAAAGATAATCGTTTTGGCGCGGAAGTTTGCCGCGCCAAAACGAGAGTGAGAGCACATTACAAATAAGTGAGAACAAATTACTAACAGGGATAACCCGTTATAAATAAGAAAAGAGTGTCAGTTGGCTCACCTTTGCAAAACTCTGGTGTGAAGCATTTAAAATCAGGGTTTGCATAGACAATTGAATGCTCGCCTCACTGACATCCACACTCTCCAAACTGGCCAATACGGTTTTACTCGAGAGGGTAATATCCATATTGAGGTCTTTAGCACTTTCCAGCGTATTTGCACGCGCACCCACTTCACCTTGCACCGCCACCAGATTGGTAATAGTGTTTTCCAGATTTGTCAGGGTTTTAGCAACCAGCTTTGCCAGCTCGGCTTTACTCTCAGGAGTATCCTGTACATTCCGCATGGCGTCCGCAAAACGTGACAACGTAGTGAGTAACCCCTGTTTATCGGTAGACTCAACAAAAAAACTATCGCCTGGTTGCACCAATAAACCACGAGTGGATGAAGTTCCTGTTCCTTGAGTTCGCAAGCCTGTCACATCATCCAAAAATGTATTACCACCTTTAATGGTAACTTTGGCATTGGAGTTGGAAATAATTCCCTGATCAGTAACCGTTAATCCCAAACGTGCTAATTGTGCAGCGTTGGCAGGATTATTAAATGCATTTGCCAAATCGGTTGCGTTAGTAATATTTTGATTAAAAGTGATTGATTCCGTTTTGCCATTAACTTCTAACTGAAACGTTAAAGGCGCAACACTAAAATCGTGTGGCGAAGAAAATGTAAATGGCAAATTAACCGACGTAGTTCCCGCGCCCTGGGTTGAAAACCCCAATGCAGTATCTGTATTTACAGTACCGCTATTAATATTAATATTTTGTCCACTCGCGGAATGAAAGCCGGTAGCATCAACAGTAATGCCCAAATTAGCCAGTTTGTCCGCATTGCTATTGGGTGCCCCCACTACACTATTAAATGCCGCTGCCAAATCAGTGGCGTTAGTAACATTTTGATCAAGCAAAAGCGTTTCCGTTTTCCCCCCCACTGAGATAGAAATATTAGTTGGGGTCAGGGAGAAATCGAACGCGCCCACAGCACCAAAATTTAAATCTGCGGCTATGGCAGCTTCACCCGGGTATGGATTACCTAATACCTGAAAACGTGCACCAGCCACTTCAATATCTACACCAGCCACGTAGGGCTGATCTACCAGTAACTGTTTACCGTTAGATTTTTGAGTAACCGTATAATTAATGGCTGATGCCGTTTTGCTAAAGGTCACGATCATGTCGTCAGGATAAAGTTTGTCGAACTCTGCCTGATCAAACACTTGCCCTACTGTGATAATTGCCGGCGGATTGGCTTTGTTTGCAGCACTCGCCGACGTATTAAAGGTGTTGTGACCGCTGGGAATATCGACAAATGCCTTTTTTCCGGAATCGCTAACCGCAACGCTCACCGATGCTGATGCCTGCAAGCGCAATTGTCCTTCATCACCCAAATAATTAAAGTTACCACCACCGTCACCCACAAAGGGTTTGGTACTACTTTGGTATCCAGCAAAAATATATTGCCCGGAAGCATTGCGGGTATTTTGTAAATTTAATAGTTCTTGAAGACGAGTTTCCACTTCTGCCGCTAATGCATCATAGTTGGATGCTGTCATTACCGCCGTGTTACCCGCGTAAACCGCTTGCTCGCGCATGCGGTGCACAAGGTCGACAATGCTTTGTAGGTTAGTTTCTTCCAGATTTAAACTGTTTTCCGCCACATCAATATTTTTCTTGTACTGTTCTGTGCGCGCCAGTTCCAGATTTAATTGCAAAATAGTAGCCGCTGCCACCGGATCATCAGCCGGTGTAAGCACGCGCTTGCCAGTGGCAATTTGCTCCTGGGTTTTGGTGATAGCCGCTTGCGCCTGGCCAATTCCAAGGTTGGCAATATTATAAATCTGGGTGGTAGATACGCGCATAATGAAATCCTCTGTTCCGGCAAAAAAGCGGCAATAACTTGCCAGTATCTTGCTGATGGGATATTCAACGCACAAAGCGTTCCAACTATTTAAGCGTTAGCAGAAACTTACTCAGCGGATAAATTAAGGTGGAAGTTTTAGGCGGTAATGAATTGCGGATTTTGGCAATTGCAAATCATAAGAAGCTGTATCCTATGCAGGGTACAGCCTGTCTATAAATAATTAGAGTGAGTTTAATAGGGTATCAAACAATTCACGTGCGACCGAAATTACCTGGGCATTGGCTTGGTAGAGCTGTTGAAATTTAATCAAATCCGCCGCCTCTTCATCCAGGTTAACACCGGAAATTCCCTCGCGCATGGTTTGGGTTTGCTCAAGCAAACTTTTACTGGCTTCGGTATTTATTTTCGACAGATTACTTTTAGTTCCAACCTCCTCCACCATTTTTGCGTAACCATCGGCAAAACTCAGACTGCCGTCTTGCAAGGTTTTAGCGGATTCCAATGCGGTCATTGCCAATGCATTGCGGTTATCATTACTGCCGTTGGTATTAAAACCTACGGTAAAAACATCGCCAGCCTTGGGCTGGCCACTAACAGCCACTTGATAACCAATAAATGAAGACGCCGCAAAACCAGGCAGACTACTGTCACCAAACAAGGGGCTATTGGTTGGCGAGGTTTGCAAACTAATTCCATTCGCCATAGTGATATCAATACGGCCACCGACAGTAACAGTACTTTGCTCAACAGTACCTACAGTAAGTGGATCATCCTGCCCGACCAAACGCACATTGGGGTTGCCACTGCCATCATTTACATCTATAGAATTCACACCGGCATTGGATGCAGACAAACGTATATCCAGATTCACACCAGATGATGCCACTAACCGCAACTCAGGAGCGCCAGTGATAGGGTTATTTGCACTCTGGGCACGAATTCCCAATGCTTTTAAATTTTCATTGGAATTAATTCGTTCAGCCAAATAGTCATTGAATTCTGACTCACTCACATTGGGGTTGGGCACATCAGATGCGAAAGCACTATTGGAAAAATTGTATTCCAATAAATTTTCACCGTTGACTGATAGCTGCAAAGGCGGTGCATAGGTAGTAGTGTCGAAATTAATATCGGTAATTGTTGCTGCCGTATAAGCATTAGCTGACACTCCCGATAAGGCACTAATTTGTGCAGCGGTTTGCGCAGCAGATGCACCCGGTGTAGTAGTAATGGTTTTATTGGTGATAGCACCCGTTTCCGGATCGCGAATAGTAAACCGCAATTGTTCAGCCAAATAGCCATTGGATTGCGGCAAGCTGGCAGCAGTCATAGGACCAGGCAAATCCGGTGGCTCGGTCGCAATTTGCGATAAACGGCCAGGGGGAAGCCCTACTCGCTCACCTCTGCCAGTCACACGGGTTTCCCCAATATCGGAGGTAAAAATATTATTGCTGGAGCCCGGAATAAATGTTTGGTCACGCATGGCCGGTACCAAATCCTTGGGATTCGCCGGATCAGTATTGTCCAAAACATCGTAGGTAGTTTCCGAAGTAAAGCGAATAATAACAGGAGGCGTTAAGGTGCCCGGTTTACTAAATGCGGGCAAGCGGTTGCCGTTTACATCTACCAGGCTCAACACTTCACCCGCGCTAATTAAACCGCTCCCCGAGTTGCTGGTATTACCTGCAGTGCGAATGGGCGCCGCAAAGGCCAAATCTTCTGGTCGTTGAATTTCCGCGTGAATACTTTCAGCACCGCGTTTTGTTGGTTGAATAGTAAAAGTATCGCCGCCCTGAAAAGAACCGCTGGTTAGATTAACGGTAATGCCATCAAACGAAATTTCTGTTGGATATACACCGGTTAAGGTTCCCTGATCGATAACACTTTTATCAGAGAGACGGGTAATTAAATAGTTGCTGCTACCGGGAAGAATCTCAAAGCGGTAATCACTGGTTGTGAGTTTATTAACATCATCAATCGTCACCGATATAACGCGGTCATCGGGCGACGCATTTGCTCCATGCAGTACTCGGCTTGCTGTCAATGCCGGGTCATTAATATCGCCAAACATACGTTGACCGTAATCGCCATCCAAATCAATACCGCGTTGCTGCTGGGTATTAAATTGATCAGCCATCGCCAGCGCAATTCGACCCAGCTCGTTCATTGATGGATATAAAACCTGATCGCGAAAGCTCAGCAAGCCACCTAATTGGCCGCCAGATATTTGTCCGGTGATATCGCTAGATACACCATTGCTTTTGATCTGGATTTTGCCGTCATTGGTGACGTTGAAAGAACTCACCTGCACACCAACCACTAAGGGCTGACCATTGCCAATAAACACATTAAGGTCACCGTCGTCCTGTTTCACTACTTGCAAGGAAACCAACTCAGACAACTGGCGCAAAGCTTCGTCGCGTTTATCCATTAAATCATTAGGCTCATTGCCATTTCCAGATGCACGCTTATCTGCGATTGCCTGATTTAAGGTCGCAATGGATTTCGCCAACGAATTCATTTGTGACGTAACTGTACCTAATTCGCGATTGACACTCTTTTCAATGTCGTCCATGCGCTGATACAGGTTATTAAAACGAATGCTTAAACTTTCAGCTTCAGTCACGATTAATTGACGGCCAGGTGTTGATGCCGGATCATTGGCACCATTTTGCATAGCCGCAAAAAAAGTTTGTAATGAACCAGTAAGCCCTGTACTGATATCGGCAAATAATTTATCGACCTTGCCGATATTGGTGTTGTATTTATTTAATTGATTGTAGGTGGAGGTATCCAAACGCATTTGTGCGGTGACGAACTCATTGACCACGCGCTCAATCGACGTAGTATTTACACCAGAACCGATGAAACCCGCTGCGCCAATATTTTGTTCAGGGCGCGTTGCATAATTAACTTCCTGACGGCTGTAACCTGCAGTATTAGCATTGGAAATATTGTGCCCGGCGGTACGCAACGCGTTTTGACTAGCCTGCAAACCGGAAATGGCGTTAGAGAGAATACCGGACATAGGATTACTCCACTAATTTCCGGCCAGCAGTGGCCGCGTTGGAAATAAACGATTGCGCTGTTTGGGCCAATTCGCCAATCGAACGAATTGCATCGGAATTTAACAGGCTCTTGATTTTCTTAGCGTACAGAGGATCAGTTGCATAACCGGCAGACTGCAGTGCCTCCGCATAGGCAGATGAATTTTTACCTGCCTCCAGCGCTTCCTGATAGCGCGGATTGTTTTTCATTAACCTCACATAATCAGAAAAGCTATCTGCGTAATCACTATACTTGCGAAAATCTGCTTTTTCGCTTGCAGCAATGCCATCACGATACTCAAGCGTCGCGATATTGACCTTGTCGCCATCCCAGCCGCTATTGGCTTTAATGTTGAACAGATTGAAGCTGTTATTACCTTTTTGGTCGTGAATAACGTGTTTACCCCACCCCGTTTCCAAAGCAACCTGGGCAATTAATACATCCGGGTTAATTTGTAGTTCCGCCGCTGCTTTTTCTGCATGCGGTTTAATCATCATGACAAAATTTTCCTGACTTTCGCTGATACTGGTTTTTTGCCCGCTACGTGAACTAATAGTTTGCGGCTTGCTCAACAAGGCAGGAATATAGGCAGAATTTAAAACGCTGTAATCTTGTCGCACAGCTTGATCTTGCTCAGTATTCATCAACTGATCACTGCTGTTATCGCTCATACGCATAAAATCAACGACCCAGGCATTCAGGTTTTCAAGGTCGTTAGCAAATACTTCGCCGTTCTCTGCAGTATTCCCTGCATTGCCATTTTCCACACCAGAATGCTTATGCGTTACCGTCGCAGGCAATTCACCCATATCACTAACAGAGGTGTTGTTTGTAGAAAAATTGTCTGTAGATAAATTGTTAGCATCCGCTTTCATACTGCCACCATAGGCCTGCAGCATTTGTTTGTAAAAATGATCCGCCAAACCTATACCGCGACCACTGGTGAGATTTAATACCATCTGTTGATCGAGCATATCGCGATGAAAACGTGTAGTGCTGCTGTCAAAATAATTGCCTTGCGAAAAAACATCATTCGCTTCGCGCATGGTTTTCAGCATTTGCTGTACAAACATAGCTTCAAATTTTTTGGCAATCTCTTGCAATGCCTGTGGATCTTTGGCGCGCCCCATGGCCTTGACCGAGTCAAGGGAATTCGCATCAAGATAGGTATCCTGAACTTGCGGAGTTTTTACGCCAGTATCGACAGTTAACATTTAGATCACCACCAATTCTGCTTTGAGTGCACCTGATTCTTTCAGCGCTTCCAGAATCGCCATTAAGTCGCTGGGCGATGCACCTACGTTGTTGACTGATTTCACTATGTCATCCAGGTTGGCACCCGGTGCGAATTTGAACATGGGATTAGTTTCTTCATCAGCCTGTACATTACTGCTTGGTACCACAACGGTTTGCCCACCAGCCAATGCATTAGGTTGGCTAACAGTCAAACTCTCGGCGACTGAAACAGTAAGGCTGCCGTGGGTAACTGCAACCGGAGAAACACGCACATTTTTTCCCACCACGATAGTGCCAGTGCGTGAATTGATAATAACCTTGGCAACCTCTTCACCAGGAGTTACCTCAATATTCTCCAGCATGGAAATAAAATCCACTCGCTGGGCAGGGTTTGCTGGCGAACTCACCATAATGGAAACGGCATCCAGCGGGCGCGCTACATCTGGCCCTAACATCGCATTAATACTTTTTGCCAATTGATTAGCAGTGGTGAAATCAGCGCGATGTAAATTAAATACAATCGGCTGGCCTCCAGCAAAATTGGTTTCCACCATACGTTCTACAGTTGCGCCACTGGGAATACGGCCCGCACTGGGAATGTTTACTGTGATTTTTGAACCGTCATTACCTGATGCACTTAAACCACCAACCACCAGATTACCTTGGGCAACAGCGTAGACTTTTCCATCCAGGCCTTTTAGCGGTGTCATTAATAAACTGCCGCCGCGCAAACTTTTGGCGTTACTGATCGAGGAAACTGTTACGTCAATGGTTTGACCTGGTTTGGCAAATGCGGGCAATTCGGCTTGAATCATTACTGCAGCGACGTTTTTCATTTGCATACGCGCACCTTCCGGTACCGTAATGCCAAATTGTTTCAACATGGAATTAAATGACTGCACGGTAAATGGCGATTGCGTTGTTTGGTCACCAGTGCCATCCAACCCCACCACCAAACCATAGCCAACCAACTGGTTGGCACGCACACCGGCAACACTGGCGATATCCTTAATGCGTTCGGCTTGCGCAGCGGTACTCGCCCACATGAATACACCGATTACCAACCAACAAAAATTACGCATAAAAACCTCGACCAAAACATTACTTGCATAAAAACGACAAACTGCGTTAGCGCGCTAAAAGCAAAATCAAAGCGGCCATAAGTCACTATTAAAAAAGCGCGACAACCAACCCATTTGTTGCGTGCTGGCGAGTTCGCCCGTACCACTGTAAGAAATTTTGGCATTGGCTAAACGGGTGGAAACAATGGTGTTGTCCGGCGCAATATCTTCCGGGCGCACAATGCCGCTAATGCGAATAAATTCATCACCGCGATTTAGGGTAATCCACTTTTCACCACGCACAATTAAATTGCCATTAGGCAGAATCTCCGCCACAGTCACGGTGATATTGCCTTGCAAGCTATTGCTCTGGTCGGCATCGGCACTGCCATCAAAGGTGCGGTCCTGCTCCATAGTCGTAGTTAGCTCGTTGCCCTTAATAGTTGGGTTAACTCCCAACAAAGGCCCTGCATTAAAATTCACACCACTTTTTTTACCAGTCGTTACGCCGGACGACTTTCTGGAAACAGTACGCTCACTCAAAGTCACAGTAATTACATCGCCCACAAAATGTGCCTTGCGATCATCAAATAAATTCATGCCATAGGCATCCTGATACAAAGATCCTTCCGTGCGCTGGGGCACCGGCATATTGGCCGCAATAGTCGGTGCGTAAGCAGGATCATCTGCCATTGGCTTCCTGTTAGCACAACCCGTCAGCACAATAATGGCGATAACAAGGCTGGTGTATTTAACGATCGCGAAAGCAAGTTTCCGGACCATGACGTGTACTCGACTAAAAATATTAAACATCAATTAAAGATTTTGAGTAATAAACTGCAGCATTTGATCTGCAGTGGAAACCACTTTGGAATTCATTTCATAAGCGCGCTGTGTGGTAATCATATTCACCATTTCTTCCACGATATCCACGTTGGAATTTTCCAACATACCCTGTTTGATCACACCCATGCCATTCTCACCAGGAGTACCTTGCACCGGGTTGCCACTGGCTACAGTTTCCACAAACAAATTGCCGCCGATGGGTTGCAGGCCTGAGTGATTAACAAAATCCACCATGGTGATAGTGCCCAGTTGCTGCGGCTCCACCTGGCCATTGGTGTAGCCATTAACAGTACCGTCTGTACCTATGGTGACTTTGTTGGTTCCTTCTGGAATAACAATCGCCGGCTCGAGCAGTAAACCATCAGCATTTACAACCTGCCCTTCACCGTTAATTTGCAATTGGCCATTGCGCGAATAAACAATGCTGCCGTCGGGCTGCAAAAATTGCAGGAAGCCGTGACCATCAATCGCAATATCGAGCGACTGATCAGTCACTTGTAAATTGCCCTGGGTAAACTCTTTTTGTGTGGCCACTACACGGACACCTGCACCCAATTGCAAACCGGATGGCAATTCTGTGTCTTGTGTTTGTTGGGCTCCGGGTTGACGCTGGTTTTGGTACAACAAATCTTCAAAAATCGCGCGATCGCGCTTGTAACCAATAGTGCTGGTGTTTGCCAGGTTATTGGAAATAGTAGTGAGCTGGCGATCCTGTGCTGACAATCCGGTTTTACTGACATAGAGCGCGGCATGCATGATCTTTTCCTCGAGTTAACTACGCACAACAATTATCATTGAAAAAATTGCGCATAAAAATTTACGACATTTGCAAGAGCTGGGCAGAAGCCGCTGAATTTTCTTCAGCAGTCTTCATCACTTTTACCTGCATTTCATATTGACGAGCAAGACTTAAAATTTGGGTGAATTCTTCTACGGCATTAACGTTACTGCCTTCATACATACCGCTACGCAACACCACCTCCGGCGCGGCCGGCGCATTCAAACCATCGCGTTGACGAAACAAACCGTCGTCGCCTTTTTCAATGGCTTTGATATCAGGATTTACTAATTTCAGTTGGCCAACTTGCACCATGGCCTCAGGCCCCTGCCCCAACCCCACAATAGAGATAGTGCCATCCGAGCCGATTTGGACTTTTTCATTTTCAGGAATATTGATGGGCCCACCAGCGCTCAAAACCGGCAAACCATTGGCGGTGCGCAGCGTGCCGTTGGCATCTACCGCAAGGTTGCCAAAGCGGGTATAGGCTTCGGTACCGTCAGGTGCTTGCACAGCAATAAATCCGTTGCCCTGGATGGCAATATCGAGGGAATTATTGGTAGTAATCATGGGACCGGATTCAAAGTTGGAGCGTGGCGATTCAGTCAGCGCGTAGGCGCGTGTGGGCTGACCCTCGCCGTAATACACACCCATACTGCGCGATTGCTCAAAGTCAGCGCGAAAACCACTGGTGCTCAGGTTTGCCAAATTGTTGGCGCGATTGGTCTGGGCCATCATGTTGTTCTTGGCACCGCTCATGGCGATAAACAGGGCTCTGTCCACGATCTTTACTCCGATATCCAGCGCCAGTTAATAGCGCTAGTTTTTTGGCGAATTTGCCGTTATCGGGAGTTTTGCAAGAGCGGTGCCAATCTTTGGATGGGTTTTAATATGTTGAAAATAAAGGGGATTTTTACAACAGCACAATGGGCGCAATGAATTGCGCCCCCTACGAATGAAATCATCAAATAGAAAGCGGCAAAGAGCTTCCGCTCTTTGCCGCTATATGAACAAACCCTGCTGCTATTAATCGTAGGGGCGCAATTTATTGCGCCCTATTTCTTTAGTCTTATTTGTTGCATTCATATTTTGTATAACATTGTGCGCGTTAAATCATTGGGCGTGATAAATCACGCCCCTACATCACCGAAAATAATTATTACCTTAAATTAATAATGGTTTGGGTAGTCGCATTGGCAGTTTCAATGGTTTTCGCATTCGCCTGATAGTTGCGTTGCGCGATAATCAAATTCACCAACTGCTCGGACAAATCCACGTTGGACTCCTCGATAGCACCAGCTGTGATATTACCCAACTGCGCCGAACCAGGAGCACCAATAATAGCTTCACCGGTTTCAAAGGTTTGTGCCCACATGGTATCGCCAACAGGTTTTAAACCATCGACACTGCTGAAGTTGGCCAGGGCTACCTGTCCTAACACTTGCGCCTCGCCGTTAGTGAAACGTGCAAACACAATACCGGTATTACTAATATCCAACCCCGCCAAACGCCCGGTTGCATAACCGTTTTGATCCAGTTGCTCAACCGCAAAGTCACCTTTGAACTGGGTACTGCCCGTTAAATCGATCAAAAAGTTGGAGCTGGCTGGTGGCTCGGCAACCGGTACGGTACCACCTTGCAATACGTTTAATGGGCCAAGTGCACCAATCGGGTTACCGTCCTCTCCGAGCGGAGTCCAGTTCGAAATCAACATGGAATCCGTGGTAAAGGGGTCGATAGTACCGTCCGAATTAAAATGGACATTGAACGATGCCATAGTAGCTTCAGTATTTTGTGGCGATGGCAAGGATGGATCTGGATCACCTACATTTTTACCATCGATTTGCACATACATAATCCAATGGTTCGGAGAGGTCTGCGGATCTGCCGGGTCATATTCTTGCTTAACAAAAAAGTGACGCATGGAATGCGCATTACCCAGGCTGTCATAAATTGTTGTAGTGGTTGCGTGGTTATAGGTTTTTTGATCGATAGGATTAAACGCGTTAATTGGTACAGGCGTAAAAAAGTTGGGCACATTAATTGAGCCAAACAGACTGCCGCCGAATACAGGTACCGTAGGTGCACTGCTCTGAATGGAATAACCTTCTTGCATGGTTATTGTCACCGCACCACCAATTTTAATTGCATCGGTTGTATTGTTTACGATTTGCGATGTGCCCTGATTGCCTTGAACTTCCGCAACACCACCTGCAGTATCAAAGGTAAACTCCAAATCTTTACCACTTGCAGATGTGATTTCCAGATTGCCATCAGAATCCAGTGTTGCACTAATTCCCAATAAAGTTGATGAACTCAGCGCGTTGATCTCATCGCGCATTGCGGTCATGTCCGGCGCACCAGTTGACGTCAGGTTGACGCCATTCAAACGGAACGAACCGTTATTAGTAAATACTTTTGGTGGTAGAGCCAGAGCATCTGACGCATATAAAACTGCCGTAGTGCGCGCGGTTGCAGAAACACCTGCTAATTTATTTAACTCAGACGCAGTTTCATCTGCGCTTGCACCGTATTTGCTGATGTACGGAACATCTTTTCCGTTCGGCCCGCGAATAGTCAGAGTGTGTGAACCATAATTATTGGTTACTTCCGGAATACCCGCATCATGCGCTGTTGCATGCGGTGTGCCGGCCGCAGTGCTTACAGCGGTTACAGCAGTCGTCAACGCGTTAGGATCTGAATTGGGAACATCAATTGTGACTGTCACGGTTGATGGAGTACCGGTGGCCAAATCGCGAAATTTCAATTCATTCGTTGTATTGTCCGCGTAGGCTTCCACATTAACTGGACTGGCGGAGTCAAAGTTGGCGGAATTGATCAAAGTAGCCAACGCCGATAAAGATGTTGCAGACCCGGTATTCAAGGTTAAGTAAACACTGTCTGTTGCAAGGCTCACCGGATCTGTGCGCGATAAGGTAAACGCAGTAGTATTTGCCGCGCTAAAGGTCAGTGGAGTTGCAATCGCACCTAAATTCAAGGTGGTAGTAGTGGCAACTTTCGCCCCCAGTTGCGCTTCATTAATACCAGAACCATTAGTCGCAAAACGAGAACCAGTAGTCTCCAAAACCACTTCACTGGAATCCAGGTTAAATGATGCATTTACCCCTGTAGTTTGACGCGGTTCTTGCGAACTCACATCTACACGCAAATCACCCAAAATGCCGCTCACATTACCCGCATCATCTGCGGCAAAACCTTGCAGTAATGCACCAGTACCATTAACGATATAACCATCTTTATCCAAACCAAAAGTACCCGCGCGGGTAAACAAACGCTCGCCGTTTTTTTCTACCACAAAAAAGCCTTCGCCATTAACTGACAAATCCAATTCATTCTGGGTAAATTTCAAATTACCCTGAGTAAATTGTTGGCGAATATTCTGGATAGTCACACCACTACCCGGTGTATTTGAACCACCACCCAACAAGGTGCTCGTGTATACATCGCCAAATTCAGCGCGCGAAGTTTTAAAACCAATGGTACTGGCATTGGCGATATTGTTACCGGTCACTTGCAGATCAGTATTTGCTGCACGAATTCCGCTTAACGCTGTATTGAACGACATATTACACCTCGACCATAGGGACTAATGGCTGAAAAATTTTAACTACGACAAGCATTAATTAAATTGTTTTACTTTGCTGGCTTCAACAGCGCCAACACCAGCAAGGTTCAAAATCAAAGTACCGTTTTCACCGATAGTTACACTGTTTACATTGGCGCTCAGCGATGTTTTCAAGGCTTCATTCTTACCATTTTGATCAGCGGTAATTTCGAATTTATATTCGCCCGCCGCCGCCGCTTCATCACCAGCTTCCCAATCCAGCAGCTCTCCATTCACTTCCAGATTTTGGCCATCCCAACGGAATACCATTTCACCTTGAGACACTTCACCAACTGGAATTTTTTGAACCAGCGCACCATTTTCATCATAAATATTGATTTTCAAATTTTTAGTTGAATAGGCTAAATCAGCACTTCCTGAAACAATGCCGCCTTTCGTTAAGGTGCTCTTGTCAGACTCTACCGTCACACTGCGCCCAACCAATGACGACGCCTGCAACGCGTTATTGGACATAAAACTATTAAACGTTTTATTCAAACGTTCCAAACCTTCCACAGAGCTAAATTGCGCAAGCTGTGCAACAAATTCGCTGTTATCCTGTGGACTCAATGGGTTCTGATTGTTCATTTGCGTAATCATCAGTTCCAGAAACGCAGCCTGACCCAACTCATTGTTATTCTTCTTGGTTTCTGTTTTTTTGTTGATGCTCAGGTTATCAGTAACGCTGGAACTACTTGTTGTACTGCCGACAGTAGACATAATATTTCTCCCTCGCTAATTACTGACCCAGGGTCAATACACGTTGAACCATTTGTTTGGCCGAATTCATCACTTCAACATTCATTTGAAATGCACGTGATGAAGCAATCATGTTGGCCATTTCTTCCACCGGATTTACATTCGGGTAATACACATAACCCTGCTCATCGGCTTTAGGATGATCCGGCTCATAACGGCGTTGCAAGGGCGCATCACTTTCAACAATACCCAGCACCTGCACACCAGCGGCGGCATCCACTTCGTTATCGTTATAGGTGCCTTCTACAACACTGTCGCGCATGGCCTGCTGCTGTATTGCTGCAAACACCGGCTGACGGCTGCGATAGACTTCATCCACACTGGAACTGGCAGATTGAGCATTTGCCAGGTTGCTGGCGGTAGTGTTCAAACGCAAACTCTGTGCGTTCATACCGGTACCAGCGATATCAAAAATATTTCCAAGTGCCATGATCAGTTACCTATTTCATTCCGACGAAAAGTCGTTCCGGTGAATGATAAAAACGAAAAATTATTCACCGCGAATTGCACTGCGCAACCCGGTAAATTTGCTGTTCAAAAATTGAAAACTGGCTTGAAAAGCCAAGGCGTTTTTCATGTATTCTGCGTGTTCGATTTGATCTTCTACGGTATTGCCATCAATAGACGGTTGTTGCGGGGTGCGATATAACACATCACCTTCAGCGGTATCGAAACCCTGCGCATCTATATGGCGATCCTGGGTTGTGGACATATCAAACCCGGATGAACTCATTTTTTGTTGCAGCGCCTGCTTAAAATCCAGGTCTTTGGCTTTGAAATTGGGAGTGTCGATATTGGCGAGGTTATTGGCTAATACCGATGCACGCTCAGAGCGAAAGTGCAGCGCAGTTTCATGAATTCCCAAGGCTTTATCGAAGGAGATAGACATAATCAGCAACCCGGTGATTGGTAAGGTGGCAAATTGGTTCAGCCACTTTTTACAGTTACCAACACCAAAGCAACCCCTGTGCCAATCGCCAAAATATTATCTATCCAATTGTTTTATATGAAATTTTTCTTCTCAATAAGTAGCCGTGCAAAAAGCGGCAAATACAAAGCGGCAAAGGCTTTCCGCTCCTGTTCCTTAGCTGCATAGAGGGAGACACAAACAAAAATGCCCGCATAAGGCGGGCATTTGGGTGAATAGAATAGATGGGTTAAATCGCTTTATAGAGAATACCAGGCTCACAGCGTACCATTTCAAATAGATCTGCTGCACCCGCCAGCCCTTCAGAAGAGCCGAGAAACAATAAGCCTTGTGGCTTTAATGAAGCGTGTATTTTTTGCAGGATTTGTCGCTTTAAATCAGCATTAAAATAAATCAACACGTTGCGGCAAAAAACGATATCGAACTTGCCAAGGGCTGCGTAGGAGTCCATCAAGTTGAGCGAGCGAAAATCAATTCGCTCTTTCACAAAGCTTTTTACCCGCCACATAGCCGGATTAGGGTTATCAAAATAACGCTCCAGACGATCTGCCGACAAGCCGCGCATCACCGACAATTTATCGTACTCGCCGCGCTTTGCCTGATCCAACACCGTAGAGGATAAATCCGTCGCCACAATTTGTACTGCGCGCGGCAAATTGCCCATCGCCTGCCGTTTATATTCCTCGACCATCATGCTGATAGAGTAAGGCTCCTGACCGGAAGAGCAGGCAGCAGACCAGACACGCACAGGCCCAAACATGCGATTATTCGGCACCATTAATTGCGGCAACAAAGTATTTTTTAAATGGTCGTAGGGATAGTTATCGCGAAACCAGAAAGTTTCATTAGTGGTCATTGAGTCTATGACCTGATCTTTCAACTTGCGATTAAAACCTTGCTTTAACACCTTCACCAACTCCCCAAAGGAAGCGATATTGTTTTCTTCCAATATACGGCGAATGCGATTGGTAACCAGATACTGCTTGTTATCGCCCAATGAAATTCCACAGGCGTCTTCAAGAAATTGACGAAACTGATCAAACTCTTGCTGATCCAGATTATCTCGACCAGCAGCGGGTTTGGCGAAAGGCGAATCTTTATTAATCATAACAACTCAACACAACTCATAACCGCACTCCCCTGCGCTGTTTCCGTTAAGCCTGCTCCGGCGGCAGGAGACTTTCACCGGTAATTGCCAACACACGGTCGTTTACACGTTTAGCCAACTCATCCGGGTGGAACTTTGCCAAAAAGTCATCGGCACCCACTTTGCGCACCATAGCTTCATTAAATACGCCACTCAGCGACGTGTGCAGAACGATGTGTAATTTTTTGAGCTGCGGATGATTGCGAACTTCTGCCGTAAAGGTGTAACCATCCATTTCAGGCATTTCAATATCGCAAATGATCATGATAAGTTCGGCGTAAGGATCTTTACCCTCCTTCATTAAATCTTGCAGATAGTTAAACCCTTCAGCACCATCTTTCTTCAGCGTGGTACGAATTCCCATCCCCTCAACAACACGCTGAATTTGTTTGCGCGCAATGGTGGAGTCATCAATGATCAACACATGTTTTTGCACCACGCGATCAGCAATACCATCCTCAATAACGCCCGCACTGACTTCTTCGCGCGGAGGCGCAACCTCAGCGAGAATTTTTTCAACATCGATAATCTCTACCAACTGGCCATCAACCTGGGTAACTGCGGTCAGGTAATGCTCTTTGCCAGCACCTTTGGGCGGAGGATGAATATCGCCCCAGTTCATATTCACAATGCGCTCAACAGAGCGCACCAAAAAACCCTGGGCAGTGCGATTGTATTCAGTAATGATCACAAAGCAGCTTTCAATATCCGGCAACTCGCGGCGACCAATTGCCAGGTTCATATCCATAATCGGCAAGGTTCCGCCGCGAATATGCGCCACACCGCGCACCACTGAGCTGCGCCCTGGAATCGCATTCAACTGCGGACACTGCAGGACTTCTTTCACCTTGAAAACATTGATGCCATACAACTGCTGGCCACCAAGGCGAAATAACAGGAGTTCAAGACGGTTTTGACCAACCAACTGGGTGCGCTGATTGACACTATCCATTACGCCGGCCATGCAATTACCTCATTTCTTATCCAGTCGCTTATATAAGGAAGATTTGCTCGCTTCAGTTACCGCCGATATTACGGCACAGTATTTGCTTTGATGCGTATAGAACAGCTTAGCGGCAAAAAAGTGTCAGACTTTAGTCGTTAACTACCCGATTACGGCTGACCTCAGGTTCATAACCTTGAGGATAGGACAAAATATGGAACTTCCTGGATGTAGCCAATTTTCTGGCAAAGGAATACGGGCAAATTCCTCATGAGCGCATAGATATTAATGTTGGCAATCTGGATGGGCGTTTACGCCTGGGGCAATGCCCGGTGCCAGTAAATTTCAGTGCGCAAGATCAAATCGGCCTGGGTGGCAATATCAGCGTTAAAGCGCAATGCTCAAGCCAAATTGCGTGGACCGTTCATGTGCCAGCCCAGGTAATGATTTATCGGGAAATACCTGTTGCCGCCCAGGATATTAGCCGCGGCCAATCGTTAACTGAACAGCATTTTAGTAGCGCCCTGATGAATATCAGTAGCATCCGCCAAGGCTTTGCCGATACACCTCAAGCCATTATTGGCCGGGAAGCAAAACGCAATATCGGGAAGGGCGAAGTATTTAAAACTGCGCAATTAGACTCGCCCACCACCATCAGGCGCGGTGAACTGGTGACACTCGAGTCGATTGCAGGCTCGATAAAAGTCAGCAGTTCAGGGACCGCTATGAGCGACGGCCGTCTGGGGCAAAAAATCCGTGTCAAAAATGGCTCTTCTGAACGGGTTATTTCAGGCGTGGTTAAAGGCCAGGGTTTGGTACAGACGCTCTAGTGAATGACGGGTAACGCCCTGAATGATGAAAGTTTTTTAAAAATGTTGCTAAAGTTAAGCGGACTACAGCCGATAAGCTGGCTAGGGAGGCTCTAAGCAGGGCTTTCCAAGGTGTCCCGACATAGCAACCGAGACATGTTTGTACAAATCGCCCGAGGGCGAACAGGGGAAAACAGATGAACTTTAACACTAACAACTCACTGGATTCTGTCAGTGCAAAAAGCACTCGCAGCAAGCCCAGCACCAGCGGTGCTCCAGAAGCCAAGGCACCCGCCAGTACACCGACAGCGCCAAGCAGTAACGCGGGTGATCAGGTAGTCCTCAGTCAGGAAGCGCAGACATTAGGCCGCCTGCAAAGCAAGATTGACAGCGCTCCGGATGTAAACCTGGACAAAGTGGCAGAGATTCGTCGTGCCATTGCAGAGGGCCGTTTCGAAATTAACCCTGAGCGTATTGCGGAAAACATGCTAAATCAGGATTTGCTGGGCTAAGCAGTAGAGTTTAAAACCGTTTTATTGATCGGGTGGCAATAAACAGGCTCTTCCCCGGCGCCTGTTTATCCTTCCCCCCTCCACAACAAAAGAGGTTGCTATGTCTCTTGATATCACCGCCCTGCGCCAAATGCTTGCGCAGGACTCAGCCGCACTTTCCCAACTCAAACAACTACTCACTCGTGAGCGCGAATTGCTTGAGCAGCGCAAGCAAGAAGGCTTGCAAGAAATAATTGAGCAAAAAGCAGCTGTTGTTGATCACCTTAACAACAGCTCCAAAATCCGTAATCAAATACTGAATACGCTCGGATTAGCTCCTAACGCTAGCGGCTGGGATACTTTCTTGCAGCGTAATACCGCCACCCTGCCCCTGCGCGACGATTGGAAAAATCTGGTGGGTGATTTTGAAGAATGCCAAAAAATGAATGACGTGAATGGCAAAATGATCGCCCGTTCACAGCAGACACTTAATCATTTGCTCAACTTACTGCGCGGTAAAGTAGCTGCGCCATCACTTTACACTGCCCAAGGCACTCAAACCCAATATACATCCTCTTACACAGTCGCCAAGGCCTAGCCTTATCTATATAATCCGCGCCGCATGCTTCGCGTGTGGTGCGTCCCTGTAGTTTAATCGGATAGAACGTATGCCTCCTAAGCGTATGATGTGGGTTCGATTCCCGCCGGGGACGCCATTTACAAAGCCAACAAACTCAGCGCAACGAAGCAGATATAAATACATAATCACCTGCATTTGATTGGTAACTTTCCAGCACCTGCTCAAACTTTCCTGTTGAAAGATCCTCTTCAAGCAACTGCAAACCCTTTTCAAGTTCACTACTTGGGCACAGGGAGGCAAATGAAGAAATATTGGCGCGGACTTTTGGGTCCAAATACTGCGCAGGCCTTTCTTTACCGGAATATAAAAACAAATCCTGTAGATCATTGGTCACATGAAATGGGATTAGATCATCGATAACAAAACCGGCCTTGAGTAATGATTGAATAACTAATTGTTGCTCCGGCATTTGTTTAATCGATTTTCGCATCATTTCCGGAAAATAATGACCCAGCCAATAGTGTTTCATTTGTTCAGGGAATGCAGTGAAGATAATAAATGGCCCGGTGCCAAGTACTCGAGCCACTTCAGTGAAAACAGATGGGAGATCAACAAAATGATGAATCGCCAGGGTACAAATTACACCATCGAAGAAATTATTTTTATAGGGCAATTCACTCGCACCAGCTAACTGCCAGTTGATTCCGGCATTTTTAGCCCTGGCCTGTTCAAGTATCACGCTGGAGATATCCACGCCATGCCAACAACCACCTAATACTGACAACTCATTAGTGTAATTACCGACACCACAGGCCAAATCCAGAAATTGCTTGCCCTCCTCTATCCCAAGCATTTGCGCTAACTGATGAACGATAAATGGATCCGGCTTGCGTGTTGTTGAATACGAATGACCAATATCGTTGTAGATAGAATACATATGCGACCAACGCTAATTACCAGAAATAAACAACTCTCTTACCCATTGTTTTTTCTGCTCCTGACGCAGGATCTCCATACGCGTCCAGGCAGTCAACAATGCCAAATAGAGAATGTACATCCCAAGAATATTGATAAGCAGCGGCACCAACATAGAAACATCTATAGCCCCTTTGGTGATAGATGCTGGCTGATGCAGGGTATTCCACCACTCTACAGATTTTTTAATAATAATGATGTTCACCACACCAACCAGCGACAAAACTGCAGCCGCTTTATTGCCTGCATCTTTATTTTGATAGGCCTCTTGCAGGGCATAAACACCGAGAAACAAAAAGAACAAAATCAACATAGAGGTAATTCTCGCATCCCACACCCACCAGGCTCCCCAAGTGGGCTTACCCCAAATAGAACCTGTCACTAACGCAATGAATGTAAACACAGCACCTATTGGCGCAGACACTTTCATCGCCATAAAGGACAGTTTTGTTTTCCAAATCAGGCCTGCGGCTCCCATAATTGCCATAGCAACATAAGCAACTTCAGCAATGTGCGCGACAGGTGCATGAATAAATAGAATGCGATAACTATTCCCCTGCTTTGAGTCGACCGGGGCAAATCCCAGCCCCCACAGGGTACCGACAACCAACAGCACCAGGGACACAAAATACATATACGGCAGCCAGATACTGGTTTTTTGGTAAAACCACGTAGGCGTGCCTAACTGATACACCCAAGTCCATCTCATAATTTATTCTCTGTTTTATAAATAAACGATCTACCTTATCGATAGGTCGTAAACTATAAATTTTTTCCCACTCATTTCACAGGGGGATAGACAACACAAACACCGACGACTCCACACCCATAAAGCAAAGGGTTACAATAAGCGTCCCACCATCTCTATTTTTCATGCCCTGCGATTTATGAACCTGATTTTGTTGAACCCTGATGACCTGACGGCGCCAAATCGCGCGTTTATTCGCGACGCACGCCGCCTTGCCCATATTCGCGAAGTACATGCAGCCAATGCGGGAGAAACATATAAAGTAGGTTTGTTGAATGGAAATATGGGCAGCGGAACCTTATTGCGTATCGCCGACAACGAACTGGAATTTGAGCTTTCACTGGATACCCCGCCGCCGCCCGCATTGCCAATGAAATTGATTCTGGGGTTGCCGCGCCCGAAAATGTTACGCCGTATTTTTCAGACGATTGCCACTCTGGGCGTAAAAGAACTGCACTTGATTAATTCCTATCGCGTAGAAAAAAGTTATTGGCAAACTCCGTTTTTAGAGGCGGATGCAATTCATGAACAACTGATATTGGGCCTGGAACAAGGGTGCGACACACAGTTACCACAAGTGCATTTGCACAAACGCTTCAAACCTTTTGTAGAAGATGAGTTACCGGGGATTATCGCCAATACCACCGCCCTGGTTGCACACCCCTATACTGAAACAGAATGTCCACGCAACATTGATTATTCGCTGAGTCTGGCAGTTGGCCCCGAGGGCGGGTTTATTGCTTATGAAATCGATTTACTGAAAAAAATCGGCTTTGATGCTGTGCATTTGGGTGAGCGGATTATGCGAGTGGAAACAGCAATTCCCTATTTATTAGGTAGATTATTTTAATTCCTTCCCTATTCCCCTCTCTTGTTACCGAGAGGGGCTAAAGTAAAGTACAGCGAAAAATTTATTTTTTACCCAGGAAAGTTTCAAAGCGCTCAATTGGTATTGGCTGACTGGATAAATATCCCTGATAGTAATCGCAACCGAAAGATTTCAGAATAGCTAATTGCTCCTCTTCCTCTACCCCTTCGGCTACCAATTCCATGTCCAGCAAACGCCCCATGGTAATAATGGTTTCAACCAGCACGCGGTCGTTGCGATCTTCGATAATATCGCGCACAAACCCCCGATCAATTTTCAGAGTGCTTACCGGCAAACGCTTGAGATAACTGATTGATGAATAACCAGTACCAAAATCATCCAGCGAGAAACTAATTCCATGCCCACTGAGTGTAGTCATAGTGGCGATAGCATCATCTACACGCTGGATCACAATGCCTTCAGTAATTTCCATATCCAGTGAGTCTTTCGGAATCTGGTATTTTTCCAATGTTGCAATCACATCATCCACAAACGCAACACGACGGAATTGGCGCGGGCTGATATTGATGCTCAAACGCATCCCCTCTTGCCACAAACCCGAAAGATGCCATTTCACCAGGGTTTTACAGGCGTCTTCCAATACCCATTGCCCTACTTCGATAATCATGCCGGAAGTTTCCAGAACCGGAATAAATTCTACTGGTGACACCATACCCTTGGTGGGATGATGCCAACGCAACAGCGCCTCTGCGCCCACAACACGATTGGATTTAATATCAATTTTAGGCTGGTAATACAGCTGGAAATGCCCTTCCTCCAACGCACGATGCAGATCGCCTTCCATCGTTAATTGGCGACTGACTTTGTCTGCCATTTCTTCGTTAAAGAATTCGATTGAATCGCGGCCTTTCTCTTTCACCTGATACATAGCAGTATCGGCATAGCGCAACAATTCATGCACTGAATTATTTTTATCCGGATAAACCACTACCCCAACGCTACAGGTCACACGCAATTCCATGCTGTCATACATATATGGCTGGGAAATAATGGAGCGGATTTTTTCGCTGATCTCACCTGCACGCAACGCGGCAGTTTCAATATTTTGGTCGAGCACGGTGAGCACAACGACGAACTCATCGCCACTCAAGCGCGCAACCAGATCTTCTTCACGCACTGATTGCTGCAAGCGCGATGCAACCACTTCCAATACGCGGTCACCCACCGGATGCCCGAGCGAATCGTTAATGGTTTTAAATTGATCGAGATCGATAAAAAGCACAGCGCCGAAATAACCGTGACGCTCAGCGCGACGCAATTCGTGCTCCAGGCGCTCCACCAATTGCACGCGGTTAGGCAAACCAGTCAATGCATCGTGGTGAGCCATAAACTCCATTTTGGCTTGCGCGTTTTTACGCTCGGTAATATCTACCGAAACAATGAGGGCAACTTTTTCGTCATAGAATGCCAAGGGCATTATGTGAGTTTGCAAGAATAATTGCTTACCGGTAGCTGTGACGAAACGCTCTTCAACCACATCCAGCTCTTCATTGCCGCGAATTACGCGATAATCGTTTTGCAGCATGGTATCTATATCGAAGACAGAGTTTTTCAGCAGCTGACGCACATGCAAATTGCGCATCTGTTCTGGCGTGTACCCCAGTTCAGTAGCCAGTGCTTTGTTCGCAAATAAGTAATAACCGGCAATATTGCGCGCACCGATCATTACCGGCAGGTGATCAATAATCTGCCGCAAATGCTCTTCACTTTTACGCAAGGCCAATTCCACTGCACGACGTTTGGCGAGCGACAGCTCAACGACATCCAGCAATTGGTTGGAACTTGCAATTAACTGGGCCAATTCATCTTTGCGTTGCGCAGGCAATTGTGTCAGGCGATTAACACCGGGGGTATTATCGGTAATTTTGCTGGTGAGCCAGCGGGTTTTGACTTCCGGGCGAGTACTGCTGCCCTGAGCCAGGACATTGCCGGTATCGTCATAAATTACCACTTCATAAATAAAACCGTAGCGCAGTAAACCGTTTACAACCTCATAGGACAACTCATCATCCAAGGTAGAAACCGAGCGTACCGCCGGGGGAGTAGCGACTTTAACAACGCGATCAATTAATGACTCCAACTCTTTTTCCTGATTGAGAAAATCGAGATAAAGCTGGACTGAGCTCAGTAAAAAGCTGAGAACGAACGCCAAAATAATGCCAATTTTGGCAAGCTGGAAAGAGATGCCATTAAAAAAGGATGGGGCTTTATCTCTCATCGACCTAGGATTTCCGGGAGCTGGGTATAATTTTGGATACTGTTATTGGGGACAAAGGCAAGCGTTGCATTAGTCAGCCCCAAGGTTGCCGTGCGTCCAACAGCGCTGGGAATATTAGCTACGCAATAGTGGATAACGCCCTCTTCAACGTAAGTTGGCTGCTGATGAGTAGTCGCACGCGAGGTTTCAAAGCACCCCCCCTGATCAATGGCCACATCCACCAACACACTGCCGGGCTCCATGGTGCGAATTAGCGCGCAATCAATTAGTTTAGGAGCGCTGGCACCGGCATTTAACACACTACCAATAATTAAATCGGCAGATCGTGCGTATTCATTTACGCGCTCTTGTACTGCGTATTCGCAAATAACCCGACCGCGCCACAAGTCATCAAGGTGGCGCAGGCGCGCAATAGATTTATCCATCACCCTGACCTGCGCCCCTAAACCTACTGCCATGGCGGCCGCATTGGCTCCGACTACTCCACCACCAAGAATCAAGACATTAGCTGGCGCAACACCAGGAATCCCGCCAAGCAATACACCCTTGCCACCTTGGGCCGCCTCCAGATGATGGGCTCCCGCCTGCACCGCCATGCGCCCGGCGATTTCTGACATGGGTGCCAATAGCGGTAATCGCCCCTGAGTATCGGTCAGGGTTTCATAAGCAATGCAGGTTGCGCCGGATGCAAGTAACGCATCCGTTAGCGAACGGCTCGCCGCCAAATGCAAATAGGTAAATAAACAGTGATGGGCAGTTAATAATCCGTATTCCTGCAGCTGCGGTTCTTTGACCTTAACAATCAACTCCGCTGCAGCATATAAATCGACAAGTGAATCGCAGTGATGTGCACCGGCATGCTGGTACTGCGCATCGCTAAAACCAGCTGCAACACCCGCTCCATGCATTACATAAACCTCGTGCCCGGCTGCACGCAATTCAGCAACGCCCGCAGGTGTTAACGCGACGCGGTTTTCGCCGGTTTTAATTTCTTTGGGAATTCCAACACGCATATCGATATCCCATTTTTGCCTGCATCTTTAATCGAGTATAGCCAGTGTTTTTATATGTTTAATCTCTTAAAGCAATTAGTTTTCGCTAAAAATTGTTTATAACACTGTGTCAAATTGAACCATACTCAATTCAGGAGAAGATGGAATTTTAAAGCAATGCCCTGTCATTAATTGATAACAGTGTGTTTTATAAAAGTTGGCGCAACTTATGCTGGTACAGAGTTAACGAGTGTTTTTTTGACGCAACTCCAGCTGCAAAGTTTGCGGAACTTGTCGGTTATCAATGAGCAACTGACAAATCGGGCAGGCTTTTGACAAAAAATGGAGCAACGAGGTAGTTATGAGCATTTATGTAAGTGATTTGCGCGAACAGATTATTAAACCCTGCCTGGAAGCACTGGGCGATTTCTCCGACAGCAACGCAGATTTGCTACTGGGAACTGCCACACAGGAATCGCTGTTAAGTGAGCAACATTATTGTGCGGAGCGACAGGGGTTGGGCATTTACCGGATTACCGCAGAAAAGCATCGCGAAATCTGGGATAAATACCTGATCCAGTTTCCAGACTTGGCATCCATGGTGCGCGGCTTTGCAAGCCAGCAGCAATTCCTTAAAAACCCCCACCAGGAATTAATCAGCAATTGGGCTTATGCAACTGCCGTTGCCTGGATGATTTATAAATCCAGCAACATTGAGACTGGTAAATCTATGGATGGAAACGGATTAGCGCAACTCTGGGCCAGGTGCTTTGAAAATGGCACAGGCTGCGCACGTAATGCGGAAGAATTTATGGCAACTTATCGTTCAACCATGATGGCAGTAGACAACCATAAACTAGTTGCCTGAAACGCGCTGGAATTATTGAATATCCAGCACATCCATAAATTGCACGCCTTCATCGCGGCGCATCGCCTGGGGTGCAATGCCACACGAATCATCGCCCTCTGGCTCACTAATCTGCTGCGATTCCAGATTCAGAAAATCAAATAATTTCACATCCGCCAATTGCGATGGCTGTACATTGCGAATTGCAGAAAAAATTGTTTCTGTGCGGCCGGGATACTGACGCTCCCACATGTGCAACATGTCTTTTACAACCTGCCGCTGTAAATTTTCCTGAGAGCCGCACAAATTACATGGAATAATTGGGAAACCTTTCAACTCTGCAAAATGGGCGATATCTTCTTCCGCGCAGTAAGCCAGCGGGCGGATCACGATATTGCGCTTATCATCGGATAAGAGCTTGGGCGGCATGGCTTTGATCTTGCCGCCATAAAACATATTCAAAAACAGGGTTTCAATAATATCGTCACGGTGATGACCCAATGCAATTTTGGTCGCACCTATCTCGTCAGCAAATCCGTAGAGCGTACCGCGACGCAAGCGCGAGCAAAGCCCGCAAGTGGTTTTTCCTTCCGGCACTACTTCTTTTACGATGCTGTAAGTATCGCGCTCAATAATATGGAATGGTACGCCCAGCTCAGTGAGGTACTGAGGGAGAACGTGTTCGGGAAAGCCTGGTTGCTTCTGATCCATATTGACCGCCACCAGCTCAAACGAAATGGGGGCAGTTTTTTGCAGGCTCAACAGAATATCCAGCATGGTGTAGGAATCCTTACCCCCGGACAGGCAAACCATCACCTTATCGCCCTCTTCAATCATGCCGTAATCGACAATTGCAGAACCGGTCAAGCGGCGCAGGCGCTTCTGCAATTTATTGAATTCAAGACGGTCTTTACGTTCGTTTAATTCTTTCATGGGGTAAGGCTCATTTTTGAAGGCACAACCGCGCGGCAAACCGGCGAGGCGCGCATTGTACGGACTTTACCCGCAAGTGGAAATCAATCCCGCCACGCGGCAATCACTTGCCGGTCTATACTGGAGCAACTGAACAAAATAAAAGCGAATTCGTCTCACGCCGGCGGCAAGGGTGGTCGTCTGCTACAGATTCCAGCCACAAACTTCTGATTTCCAGCAAAAAAACTCTCTGGCACAGGGCTTGCTCTACCCCATTTAAGCCCCCTGAAATAGCTGCCCAGGGGAGAATAATTGCCGCGAGGAGGTTGTAATGTCGTTGTTCGATAAATTCTTTAAAAAAACTGGGCGTAATTCCAGTGAAAAGAAAATCTCGCCTGCTGCTGGTTCAATCAGTGGCGAAGTGGGGTTATCGGCCGACATTCAGGTTCCGGACCAGTACCTCCCCCTGTGGGAATTACAAAAAACACGGCAGCTGCTGGAAATAAAAATTGGCTCTGCCAGTCGCGTTTACCAGAGCATGATCCTCGCGATTGATATAGACCGAGGCCTATTGTGGCTGGATGACCTTTTTCCACAGCAATTGATTCTGGATGCCGGTGACGACATTACCCTGCGTCATCATCGCAATGGCGAACAGCTAGTAGTTCGCGCACCTGTTGTGGCCCTGGGTTCAAACTATGGCGCGGTAGGCTTTGCGATTGAACTGCCGGAATTTGCCGTTTACACCCCAAGACGAAGCGCTCCGCGCTATGCAATCGGCCATCAATCACCTTTAAGTGTAAAGATCCGTACCCTTGGACAGGAGCCCTGTTTTGGCACTTTGCAGGATATTTCCAGCGGTGGTTTGCGCTTGATCGTTGCCGGCAACCTGCTCCCGTTTTTACGCCACGGTGCCCACCTGCCACTTTGCGAAGTTAACCTGACCGATGATTTGCAGATTCGCTGTAAGGCGCGTATCTGTGCCTTTCGCATGGGACGCAGCCCCTATCGTCACACCCAAATCAGTATTGAGTTTTTGGACCTGGAGGAGGATAAGCGCGCGGCGCTGACCCGATTTCTGTTCGAGTCCCAATTTCGAAATACCAGCGAACCGGAATTTTCGCGCCCAAGCCGAGCACAGCAAGCAACTGAACGATTCGCTGCCGCCTGATAAACAGTAGAAAAATCAGGTAATTACTAGAGTTTTCTCGATTTTGGTCTAGCCTTCAAAGACTAGACTTATCGCTTTGCTTTTTTGAAAAACAGGATCTATCTATGCGCAACAATGGCCATGTTACCGGACGCGAAGTTCATTTGAATACCAAAGATGAAATTGTCTCTTCCTCCAACCTGCGCGGTGATATCGAATTCTGTAACGCCACTTTCAGCCGTATTTCCGGTTATAGCCATGATGAATTAATCGGGCAGCCCCATAATATTTTGCGTCACCCGCAAATGCCAGCCGCGGCCTTTGGCATGCTATGGACAGCCTTAAAAAGCGGTAACCCCTGGATGGGGATTGTGAAAAACCGCTGCAAAAATGGCGATCACTATTGGGTAGATGCCTATATCACCCCCCTGCGCCAGAACGGGCAAATTTATGGCTATGAATCCGTACGTGTAAAAGCTGATCCAGCAGTTGTTCGCCGCGCCGAGGCGGTTTATGCACGACTGAACCAAGGCAAGCCGGCCTACTCTGCATCTGAAAAGATATGGAACAACTTTGGCAGCAGCGCACTTATTGCCCTGTCCAGCCTGATTTTACTGATCATAGCTACGGCAGTGTCCGGTGCGATAACAACGAGTGGGATAGTTAGTTCGGTCATTATCGCTCTGGTAGTGGGAGTAGTTGCGCAGCTGTTACAGCAAAGTCGCATCGCCCCGGCTTTACAAGACGCCAGAGCCGTTATTCATGATCCACTCGCGGCCTATATTTACACTGGTCGCTGCGATGCACTAGGTGAAATTACCCTTGCCCAGCACGCGATAGAATCCCGTTTGCGCACTGCCCTTGGTCGCTTTGGTGAGTCTTCCCGCGAGCTGCAACACAAGGCAGAAGCCGCGCACAACCAAGCCCGTAAAACCTATGAAGGTATGACCGCACAGCAGCAAGAGACCGCGGGTGTAGCCAGTGCCATGCAACAAATGGCGCAGGCAGTGCAGGAAGTTGCCAGCGGCGCAAACCAGACTTCCATAGCAACAGGCACCGCAATAAATGAGGTGAACAAAGGCAATGATGTTATTGAAGGCGCACGCCGGTCTATCGATGACTTATCAAAAACCGTCAGTAACCTCGGTAATGTGCTCAACAAATTGAGCGAAGACAGCAGCAGAATCGCCAGTGTGGTGGATGTGATTCGCGGTATTGCCGAACAGACCAATTTGTTGGCTCTAAATGCGGCCATCGAAGCTGCACGCGCCGGCGAACAAGGTCGCGGTTTTGCAGTAGTCGCGGATGAAGTTCGCTCACTGGCACAACGCACCCAGGAATCTACCGGTGATATCCAACAAATTATTGCCGCATTGGGAAAGGCCACCGAAGACGCTAGCGCCAATATGAAAAATTGCCTGGAACTGGCCGACCGCAGCGTTAACGAAATGGGCAATGTTAATGCAGCACTCACTTCCATTTCCGATTCGGTTAATGCGATTGATCAAATGTCTCACCAAATTGCGGCGGCGGCGGAGGAACAATCCTCTATGGCGATGGAAATTGAACGCAACACATTATCAATCGCCAGTATTTCCAACCAAACCCAACAAGAAATAGGCGTGGCAGACGAATTAAACGGTGAAATGGAAAAGCTATCGCAAAAACAATTGGATTTGATCGTCAGATTTAATTAATCGCCCGCGAATTAACGTCACTTATTCTGGTCTTTCAGATAAATGGCGTTAAGCTTAGTGATGTTATGATGAAATCTGTATGAACATTGCCGGAACCACCATGATTTATAATCAGGAAATTGCCCATCACGATTTATTACGCTTGGACCGTGCCCATGTATGGCACCCCTATACCGATTTTAATCAACCGGGTTTAATTACTCCGGTAAGCCATGCACAGGGGGTCGAGTTGCATCTGGCTGACGGCCGGGTCTTGATTGATGGTATGTCTTCCTGGTGGAGTACCCTGCACGGTTACAATCACCCTGCGCTGAATCAGGCAGTCATTGATCAATTAGGTAAAATGGCGCATGTGATGTTTGCGGGTATTACCCACGAACCCGCCGTAAAACTCGCCAGCACTCTCGCCAAAATTACCCCTGCTGGATTAAACAAGGTTTTCTTTTCTGACTCTGGCTCAGTAGCGGTTGAAATTGCCCTAAAGATGGCGATTCAATACTGGCATGCGCAAGGCCAACCCCAACGCACGACATTCCTCACTCTCAAACGCGGTTATCACGGCGATACTTTCGGGGCTATGTCTGTGTGCGACCCTCACTCGGGGATGCATCACCTATTTCATCACTCGCTCTCGCACCATTTATTTGCCGATGCTCCCGCGTGTAAATTTGATGAGCCCTTTCAAGAATCCCATATTGGAAAATTTGCACAACTGATCCAGCAGCATCGCCAAAAAATTGCGGCCGTCATTGTCGAACCCATTGTGCAAGGTGCTGGCGGCATGCGTTTTTATTCGCCGGATTATTTACGCCGTGTACGCGAACTCTGTGACAAGCACGAGATTTTATTGATTGTGGATGAGGTCGCCACAGGCTTTGGTCGCACCGGAAAATTATTTGCTTGTGAATACGCCGGTATTAGCCCGGATATTATGTGCCTGGGTAAGGCAATGAGTGCTGGATACATTACGCTCGCCGCAACCCTCTGTAACGATAAAGTCAGCACTGGTATCAGTAGTGGCGAAAACCCGGCATTTATGCACGGCCCGACCTATATGGCTAATCCACTTGCCTGTGCTGTCGCTAATGCCAGCATCGATTTGCTGCTTAACTCCAATTGGCAGGAAAAAGTGGCAGCAATCAGCCAACAATTACGTGAAGAACTTGCGCCCTGTAAAGAGTTTTCTTTCGTTACTGACGTGCGAGTATTAGGCGCAATTGGAGTAGTTGAGCTGGCGGACGATATAGATACCAGCAAACTATTGCCGCTGTTTGTTGAGCACGGAGTTTGGATTCGTCCGTTTGGAAAAATTGTCTATTTAATGCCGCCATTTATTATCAGTAGTGAACAATTAAGTCGCTTGACTTCTGCGGTATTAAAAGTGGTCGCACTGCAAGCAACATAAAGTTCTTTACTGAAAAAAATAAACCCCGCAATTGCGGGGTTTATTTTTTTGCTGAACTTAGTTATTTGATTTTGCGAATTCCTACAGCTTCGCGCACTTTTTCCAAGAGTGGCTTGCTGTAAGCGCGTGCTTTCTCTGCACCCTGCTGCAAAACTTCTTCAATATGAGCAGGATTAGCCAGTAAGGTTTCATACTTATCGCGTGCTTCAGCAAGCTGACCGTTAATCAATTCAAACAGTTGTTTTTTAGCCTCACCCCAGGCAATACCCGCGGCAAATTGTTCACGCATATACGCAGTTTGCTCCGGTGTCGCAAAGGCTTGCCAGATTTGAAATACCGGTGATGTATCTGGATCTTTAGGCTCGCCCGGTTCCAATAAGTTGGTGAGAATTTTATTAATCGATTTCTTTAATTGTTTTTCGGGCAAAAATAACGGAATAGTATTGCCGTAACTTTTACTCATCTTACGACCATCCAACCCCTGCAACACCGCCGCCACATTATCATCCACCACCGCTTCCGGCAGTACGAAATGCTCACCGTAGTGATGGTTGAAACGCGCTGCAATATCACGGGCCATTTCAATATGCTGGATTTGATCGCGCCCTACCGGAACCTTGTGCGCATTGAACATTAAAATGTCTGCCGCCATCAGAACAGGGTAAGAATACAACCCCATGGTGATTGCATAATCCGGATCTTCACCGGCTTCCAGGTTGGCGTCGACAGAGGCCTTGTAAGCATGCGCGCGGTTCATCAACCCCTTGGCCGCATTACAGGTTAACACCCAGCACAATTCCGGAATTTCCGGCACATCCGACTGGCGATAAAAAATCGCATTATCAGTATCCAAACCCAGTGCCAACCAGGTAGCGGCAATTTCACGGGTGGATTGATGAACCAGATCTGGCTCCTGGCATTTGATCAGTGCGTGAAAATCCGCTAGAAAATAAAACGATTGCACGTCCGCCTTCTGACTGGCTTGAATTGCCGGGCGAATAGCGCCGACGTAGTTGCCCAAATGCGGAGTGCCGGTAGTGGTAATTCCGGTTAAAACACGTTGTTTATTCATGGTGCCCTGTCTGTTATTAATCAATAGGGGTCAAAAATTCAGGGCGTCATCATACAGGTAAGCCACAGGAATTTGCAGCTCACCTGATGTTGCGGAACAGAAGGGAAATTTAAATGCCGCTGTAATGTTGCGCAGCATCGCGCAACACACAGCTATCAAACCCTGCCTGGGTTAATAAATGCACAGCCACATCGCTGCGTCGCCCGGAATCGTCCGTCACCACATAGGTCACAGTGTCATCAAGATTTTTTAACTGGTTGCGCAGTTGATTCAGCGGGATATTGCGACTATCAGGAACTGATTGCATACGTCGTTCCAAGGGCAAGCGAACATCCAGAATTTGATAAGGTGGCAATTCAGGTGCGCGCTTTTTCAAATCTTCCGCGGTGACGAACTTGAGGATCGGCTCTTGTAACAGCTCACGGAAGTCTTCTTTTTTCAACCGCATAACTTTACCGGGGGTAATCATTTTGACGGTAGCATTGCGCGTAGTATCACCCACCAATGCCTCTTCACCAAAATAGTTACCTGGTCGCAACGCCGCAAGAATTTTACCTGCAGTGTCCATCACCATGGCACTGCCGGATTCCAGCACATAAAAGTAATCGCCACGCTCCCCCTGCTTGATCACCACTTCATCCGCCTGAACCTTGTGCCCACTAAAGCGAATAAAGAGTTGACGAATATTAGCTGGAGGCAAACGACTAAACAGCGGTGATTGCAGCAGCGAAGACATCCAGTCGTTGTCGTCGTGCAGGCTAACGCCAGAGGTATCTACCTCTTCATCACTGGACTCACTCCAGGCCAATACCAGATCGATAAAATCACTGTCCACTGCGAGTAAAGTTACGTCGGATTTAGCAACTGCTGACACCTGGGTTGGCTGGGTAATATTCAATGGGGAACGACGAGACTCGCTCGCCGGATTAATAGTGCTCACCTGGAAGCTGGAATCGATAAGATCGACTGTTCCGCCTACCAGATAGACTTTTTCAGGAAATGGACGCCCACGCTTGAAGATAATCGTTCCCTTGGAGACTTCCCGCAGATTGGCCTTCTCTGCGACCTGTACCAGATATTCATGGCTCAAGGTGTTGAAAGGTGCGAAGGACGCTAATACATCAAGGCTAATCGCCATTTTTCAGCTCCGCTTGTCTAACTAACTCGGCCCAATACCTGAGACAGGTATGGAAAAAGCATTTTTATTAGAGAAATCGGCGCGATTATAAACAGCTCCCCCGGATAAAGGGCGAGCTTGTCGCCAGTCTTAGCACTGGGTCACACGCAGGTTGAGAGCAATTGCGCGTTCATCCCGGAAAAACAACCGCTCAACCTGAATACAAAAGCTTAACTCACCGGGGAAAAGATACCAACGCAATTGGCGGATTGGCATAGCGATAGAACGCTACTACTGCTTTATACAACCACCAGCCATCTTTAGTTCCGGCCAACTCGCGAATGGAATGCATAGCAAAAGTCGGGCAACCTACGTCAATAGTTTTTACCCCGACCTCAGAAGCTACTATCGGGCCAATGGTACTACCGCAGCCCATGTCAGTTCGGGCAACAAACGCCTGCACTGGTACCTCCGCCTGTCCGCAAAACAGTCGAAACAAGGCACTGGTTTCACTGGTAGTGGCATAACGCTGGTTAGCATTTACCTTGATGACAGGGCCACGATTCAATAGTGGACCATGGTTTTCATCGTGCTTATCCATAAAGTTAGGATGGATGCCATGTGCGTTATCGGCGGAAATCATCATAGAGCGCTCAATAACTCGCACCCGCTGATCCACATCGGGCAACAGCCGCTCAAGGAACTGCTGCAGCATTGGGCCTTTGGCCCCGCAGCAAGACGCACTGCCAACCTCTTCGTGATCCGTGCAAATCAACAGACTTGAAACCTCATTATCTGCTTGAAGAATGGACTCCAATCCTATGAAGCAACTCAATAAATTATCCAGTCGTGCGCTGGCGATAAAATCCTGCTCAAGACCAATAAACGCCGGTCCCTGGGTATCGTAAAAACTGATCTCATAATCCAGCACCTGCTCAACCGGCAACTCCGGGAATTGGCGTCGTAACTCAGCGTGCAACAAACTGCGGAAATCCGGCAAGGCGGCATCTTCAGAAGGCAATTGCAGCACAAGAGGAACTATGTCTTTTTGAGCGTTGATCGAGCGGCTGTTGTTGGCTTCGCGGTCAAGATGGATCGCCAAACTGGGGATAATGGCTACAGCACGCGAAAAATCCAGCAACACGCTGGCAATTTGCCCCTGCTTATCGCGGTATGACACCCTGCCCGCCATGGATAAATCGCGATCATACCAAGGCGCCAATAACGCACCGCCGTAGACCTCTACCCCCAACTGGAAGTAACCACGACGATTCAACTCGGCACGTGGCTTCACTTTCAAGCAAGGGCTATCGGTATGTGCCCCCAACATGCGAATCCCGCTCGCCACCAAAGGGGCTTTGCCATATACAAATGCAATAACTGAAGAGTCATTACGTGTTACCAAATAGCGCTTGCCCGGCTCCAACTGCCAGGAGTCACCTTCGTATAAAGGGATGAAACCTGCAGCCATAAGGCGATTAGCCAGGTTGCTCGTTGCATGGAAAGGTGTTGGTGACCCCTGTAGGAATTGCATCAATCCAGTATTGAAATCATTGAGGGAAAGCGGATTTGTCATAGGTCTCACACCAAAAAATCATTGGAGTTGCGAATGCGTTGTCGCTTTTGCCAGGAAACAGAGTCGCGCAAATATACCGGCTGCGCTTCCAACGCCGACACTGTCTGCCCCGCAGCGAACTTTGCGGCGGCAATCAAGGCCATATTTTCAGCATGGGGATGTATATCCAAAAATTGCCTGGCAGGATTGAGTAATTGTATCGCTGGATAATGCCAACCTGGGCCGATGCCCACAAATTCTCCCTGCAGCTTGCTAATCTGCACCTGATCCGCAAGTAGCTCCGGTGGCACCACTGCCTCATCCACTATTGTCGAAACCAACTCGTCACTTCGGGAAAACACCCCGCAATAGACTTCATTCATGCGCGCATCCAACGCCACAAGTACAGGCAATTGCTCCTCAGGATTGGAGCGATAAAAACCAAGGGCCATAGCTTCGAGTGTAGAAACCGGAATAACCGGCAAACTGGCACCAAATGCTAAGCCCTGAACAATGCCGGCACAAATACGCAGCCCGGTAAATGAGCCTGGGCCGCGGCCAAAGGCAATCGCATCCAAATCAGCAAGTTCACAGCTATTAGCTTTCAAGAGCTCATCAACCATCGGTAACAATCGTTGGGTATGGCTTTTGGCTGCCAATTCAAACAACGCGCTAACTACCCCATCGGAATAGAGCGCAACAGAGCAGGCATCGGTGGAAGTATCCAGGGCGAGAATAAGACTCATAACTACCCTTCAATCAAAATCGAACAGCCAGTGTGTTGGTACTGCTGTCAGGGAAATGTAGATCAAAAAAAACATTACATAAAAAAATAGGCTCCGTAGAGCCTATTTTTTGCTTTAGCGGATAAGTATTAGCCTAATACAGTCAACAACTGCTGGCGAATTCCATCAACACTACCGATGCCACTAATACGAGTATATTTTGGCGCTTTACTGGTATCTGAAGCTGCCAGATCCTGATAGAAACCAACCAGAGGTTCTGTCTGATCATGGTAAACACCCAAGCGCTTACGCACAGTGTCTTCTTTATCATCGGGGCGCTGGATCAACGGCTCACCGGTCAAATCATCATGATCAGCCACTTTCGGGGCATTGTGGATCACGTGGTAAACACGACCTGACGCTTCATGCACACGACGGCCACTCAAGCGGGAAACAATCTCTTCATCTGGCACATGGATTTCAATCACATGATCTATATCCACGCCTGCTTCAAGCATGGCTTCAGCCTGGGGGATAGTACGCGGAAAACCGTCAAACAAAAAACCGTTAGAACAATCGCTGGATGCAATACGCTCTTTTACCAGGGAAATAATCAAATCATCAGGCACAAGACCACCAGCTGCCATGATGTCTTTGGCCTGCAAGCCCAAGGTCGTACCCGCTTTAACCGCGGCGCGCAGCATATCGCCGGTAGAAATTTGTGGAATACCAAATTTCTCCATAATCAACTGCGCTTGAGTACCCTTGCCTGCCCCTGGCGCGCCCAACAGTATTACTCTCATCTCGGATTGCTCCTCAGCATTATTTTTATCGGGCCAGGCAGCAATTCAGGCTGCCCTTGACCACGAAACACCGGCATAAAACGCCCTACAAAAGAGGCGTTACGATACACGGCCAGGAAGGCAATCACAATACGCGGGTAAAGCATCTTCCTAGCAAAACGCCTGATTGAAAGGATTTTTTACTTATAACCGGCCTATAAGGACAAACATTATGAAACGTATCCTCAATTCATTGCCCATAGGAAATTTTCATCCTAGAATGACGGGATAACTACAATCATTCAGGATAAGACCATGTCCACTACTATTGAGCTTGATGAATACGACCGCAAAATATTGCGCGCCCTCCAGGAAAATGCCGATTACTCCATGGCAGATCTGGGCAATATGATTGGCCTGTCGCACACCCCCTGCTGGCGTCGACTCAAACGCCTGGAAACTGAAGGGGTGATTCGCGGTAAGGTAACACTGCTTGACCCCAAACTCCTCAACCTCGGAGTAACAGTACACGCCTACATCACCATCAAAAACCACGATGCCAACTCACTGGAAGCCTTTGAGCAGGCTGTACAAGCCATTCCCGAAGTTGTTGAATGCTATTCAACCAGCGGCGAGAAGGATTATGTACTGCGCGTAGTCGTAGAAAGTGTTGAACACTACGAGCGTCTCATGAAACAAACTCTGATCCATTTGCCCAATATAGGCTCAATCAATTCTGCCTTTGCATTAAAGCAAGTGAAATTCACAACGCAGTTGCCTATATAAAATCTCCCTGCAAACGAATAACTACTCCGCAACTACCCTAAACAAATAGCGAGGGCAAATGGATATTCTGTCGGTGCTGATTTTCGTGGGGGCATTGTTGTTATGGAGTCTTTGGGTTTACCGCGGAGCGCAGAAATCGCGCGAGGAGGATCTTGCAACAACTGAAGGAGCCGAGGAGCTTTTAGCCGAAATCCAGCAATTACAGCAGCAAGTGGCTAATGCGGTCGACCGAGACGATTACCCTGAAGCAATCAATATCAGCGAACAAATGCTGATACTTTCTGATAACCACTTCAGTGATGATCCAGAAGTAATTTTGCCACTGCTAGCCGCCCTGTCCAATTTCCATCAGATCGCCGATCAACCTCTGCAGGCTATACCCTATTTAGAACGCAGTATCCTCTTGCGAGAAAAGTTTCCTAACCTTCACTCGGATCAAGCTGATTCACTTGGCGAACTGGCCGGGCTACATTTGCAATCAGGTGCATTACGCGAAGCCATGCCACTGATTCGGCGTGAAATAGAACTGCGTCGCCGTCACTGTGCTCCCGACGCAGCCCTGTTGCGTGCGCAGTGCAAGCTGTTATCACTCAATATGCAAGAACCTGCTATGGCTGAACCGTTGCGTCGCGACATTACCGCAACAGCTAAAAAACTCGATCAAGAACTAGTAGCAAATCTGGCAAACGAAGCAAATGCTACCCTCACAGATGCATTGCACGAAGGTCGTGTAAATATCGCCTGGCAAGCTGCAGAAACTGCAGTATTGCTTTCGGCCGTAGCCTACGGACCAGAAGCCGACTCCGCCTATGTATGCCGTGGCAATTTGGCGGAAATGCTGCGCCGAAACCGTCGCTTCGAAGATGCAGAAGTTCAATTCCTGCAATTGATAGCCGAGGAAGAAAAACGCGAAAGCAGCGCAGAGGGGTTGCGTGTGGTTTTCAATAATCTGGCCTTGCTCTATGACGAATGTGGTCGCACAGAAGACGCAGAAAAATTGCGCGATAGGCAGATGATGTTATTGCAGAGCGGCAAAGTGAATACAGAATCGCACTTCAACGCGCTCAACAACCTTGCTGTAAGTCAATCCAATAAGGGGGACAACGAAACAGCGGCAAAAACTTACTCCGAAGCATTGGCGCTGTCACCAGAAGGTGATGGAGTACAGCCAGGTGTGTGGGCAGATACACTGAACAACTACGCCATCACACTGGTTAACCTTAAGCGCCTGCCAGAAGCTGGTCGTCTGTACAAAAAAGTGTTGGATGCTAAGAAAGCTGGTTTGGATATTCCTATTCTCACAATAGCTGGCAGCTTTAACGGCCTGGGAATAGTGTCCGAACAACTCGGCAAACTCGCTCAAGCTCAGGATATGTTTGAACGCGCGCTCGCGATTAAAGTAAAACACTTACCGACAGACAATCCCTCGCTCGAAACAGCCAGGCACAACCTAGGTTCTATCTACTGGAAAAATGGCGAGATTGCTCGTGCAGCAGAAATGGCCCAAGCGGTATTAACCACCCGTGAGCAACGCCTGGGCAAGAATCATCCAGACACCCAATCAGCACGCGCCAATCTGAAAATGGTTTCTGAAATCATGCAGCCTGAAGCAACTCCTGTCACACGCGATACGATAGACGCGTTGATGGTGCAAACCACGAATGGTCAACTTTTTCGTTATGCCACTTTCGATTTTGGTCGCGCTCACGATAAAAGCGTTAGCATGGTACTTGTGTCAGAAGCAGAAGCCCTAACACTACAACGCAAACTAACACTCGTCCTGCCACAAGGCTGGCATTGCTTTATTGGTTCTACTCGCTGGTTAGGCGAAGAGAAACACGATGGCATGGCCGAATTAGTGGCAATTAAAGCCGAGTCGCAATTCGACTGCTTGCGCGTCGCCCGCACTGATGCAGTAAACCATGATCTGGACACTGAGGGCATTATCCAAACCCTGCAGGACTATGACCGCCGCTTTGGCATTCGCATTTACAGTGCAGAAACAGACTCAGTAGGTTTTATGCTGTTGCGTTTACCTGAAGACCTGGATGCATTTGCACAGGAGCTGCTGGATTTTTGCATGGATATGGAAGATATCGAGTTAATCAAGGAAATGATTAACTCATCAGGAAATCGGGTGGAGTTGTGGTGGGACTAAGCTGACATATTGAGCCTAGCCCCACCGATCGCGCTAGTTAGCTTTATATGCAATAGCCTCCCAACTCGCCGCGACGATTTTTTTTAACATATCGTCATCTACCTCAATCAAACCCAGCAGCCGCTTGCGCGCAATTTCAAAAATGGGTTCAAAGCCGAGAGAAAACAAAATGTCGTCCGGTAAATCTTTCAACAGGGCGCGTTCACGTCCTTGTGAGAAAAACTCAAATAAGGGCGTTAGCTCCTGTCGTGCGACTTCATGCAAACTGCGCAACAAATCAGGTGGCAAATGATCAAACTGGCCTTTGCTGAGCAAAATTTCCGGCTCGCGCATAAACAATTGCCAAAAAGTTTTACCCAGATTTTTAAATTGCTCTTCTAACGGCAAACCACTCTGTTGCGTTGCTCGTAACTCAGTTGCCACCCGATTAATAATTTGGCCATGTAATTTGTTGATCAAATCTTCGCGATCCTCAAAATACAAATACAAAGTTCCCGTTGCAACACCAGCCTCTTTGGCAACATCGCGCACTGAAAAACCGTGAAAGCCTTTACTTGCCAAGAGCTTCAATGTTGCAGCAAGAATGGTTTCGCACTTACTGATCATCAATTTACATTACTCCGCTTTTTTCGCCGGTGCCCAACGCTTGGCCAGGCGAAACACCACCACAAAAAATACCGGCACGAAAAAGATGGCCAATACCGTGGCTGAAAACATACCGCCAAATACTCCGGTACCAATCGCATTCTGGCTACCTGAGCCCGCACCAGTACTTAAGACCAAGGGAGTTACACCGAGCATAAATGCCAGCGAGGTCATAATGATGGGGCGCAGACGCATGCGTACCGCTTCCATGGTTGCCTCAAGTAAATCCATACCTTGTTCATAAAGTGCTTTGGCAAACTCAACAATCAGGATCGCGTTTTTTGCCGCAAGACCGATAGTTGTTAGCAAGCCAACCTGGAAATACACATCGTTAGACAAACCTCTCGCCATTGCGAATAACACCGCGCCGATAACGCCCAGCGGAACCACTAACATCACCGAAATCGGTACCGACCAACTTTCATAAAGTGCAGCGAGACACAAGAAAACAATTAGAATTGAAAGCGCATATAACATCGGCGCCTGATTACCCGATTCTCGCTCCTGCAGCGACATGCCCGTCCACTGATAACCAATTCCTGCTGGTAATTTCGCTGCAATTTCTTCTGCTGCCAACATTGCATCACCTGAACTGACACCCGGCGCGCCCTGCCCCAATATATTGACCGAAGACACACCGTTATAACGCTCAAGTCGCGGCGAACCGTAAATCCACCGCCCCGATGTAAATGCAGAAAACGGCACCATTTCATTTTTGTTGTTGCGCACATACCAGTTTTTTACATCCTCCGGCAACATGCGATATTGAGCTTCACCTTGCACATAGACTTTTTTCACGCGTCCTTTATCAATAAAGTCATTCACGTAACTCGCCGCCCAGGCCGTTGAAAAAACACTGTTAATATCGCTCAGTGAAATACCTAATGCTGCCGCTTTTTCCTGGTCGACATCCAATTTAAATTGCGGGTTGTCATCCTGCCCATTAGGGCGCACACCAACCAGGCGCGGGTCTTGTGCGGCTGCACCTAAAAATTGGTTGCGCGCTTGCATTAAAGTTTCATGCCCTAAACCACCCAAATCCTGCAACTGCAAATTAAATCCAGATGAAGTACCCAATTGGGTAATGGCCGGCGGCACAAATGGAAACACCATGGCATCTTTAATTTGTGTGAACGCGCCCATCGCGCGCCCGGCAATTGCCTGCACATGCTGCGCATCATCGGTACGCTCGCTCCAATCGCGCAAACCAACAAACGCGATACCATTATTTTGCCCGCGACCACTGAAGCTAAATCCAATCACCGAGAATACCGACCGCACATTAGCTTTTTCGGTTTCCAGAAAGTGTTGTTCAACCTGATTCATTACCCCGATTGAACGCTCTTTAGTGGCGCCCACTGGCAAGGTCATTTGGGTAAATAAAACCCCCTGGTCTTCATCCGGCAAAAATGAACCCGGCAAACGCGTAAACAACAAACCCAATACCACAACGATCGCCACATAAATTGCCATGTAACGACCCGTGCGTCCCAACATGGATTTCACACCCGTTTGATATTTGTCCGTTGCACGATTGAAGTTGCGATTAAACCAACCAAAAAATCCAGTCTTATGATAGTGGTCTGCATCAACGGGTTTTAACATGCTTGCGCAAAGGGCGGGTGTGAGCGTAAGCGCAACAATGACTGACAAGGCCATGGCAGAAACAATCGTGATAGAGAACTGGCGATAAATAACGCCCGTAGAACCACCAAAAAATGCCATGGGAACAAATACCGCCGCGAGCACCAATGCAATACCAATTAACGCCCCAGTAATTTGCTGCATGGATTTGCGCGTCGCCTCGCGCGGCGACAGGCCATCCTCCGCCATAACACGCTCAACGTTTTCCACCACAACAATGGCATCATCCACCAACAAACCAATCGCGAGGACCATGGCAAACATGGTGAGCGTGTTGATCGAAAACCCGAAAGTTTGCAGCACCGCAAAAGTTCCCAACAACACCACTGGCACAGCAATAGTGGGAATCAGGGTTGCGCGAAAATTTTGCAAAAACAAATACATCACCAAAAACACCAGCACTATGGCTTCGATGAGTGTATGTACTACTTTTTCAATCGAGAGTTTTACAAAAGGTGTGGTGTCATACGGATAAACCACTTCCAGCCCTTGCGGAAAAAACTTTTCCAATTCACCAATGCGTTTGCGCACGGAATCAGCGGTATCCAGTGCGTTGGCGCCCGATGCAAGAGTTACCGCCAGACCGGTTGCCGGGCGATCGTTATATTCAGTTTCAAATTGATAATTTTCACCGCCCAGCTCAACTCGCGCTACATCACCTAAACGAATTTGCGAACCGTCCTGATTCACACGCAGTAAAATATTGCGGAACTGCTCCGGCGTATTCAACCGGGTTTGCACCACAATACTGGCGTTAATTTGTTGCCCGGGTAATGCCGGGGTACCACCCAATTCACCGGCGGCAATTTGCGCATTCTGCGCGCGAATTGCTGTAACAACATCGACAGTCGTTAATTTATAGGTGGCGAGTTTATTGGCATCCAACCAAATGCGCATGGCGTATTGCGAACCAAATAATTGAATCTGGCCCACACCATTCACACGGCTTAATTGATCCTGCACGTTTGCCGCCACATAGTCGGCAATGTCATATTTATCCATCTGACCATCAGAAGATACAAAGGCTGCCACCATCAGAAATCCTGCTGACGATTTGGTAACACGAACCCCTTGCTGCTGTACTTCTTGCGGCAATAATGGCATGGCCGTTTGCAATTTATTTTGTACTTGCACCTGGGCAATATCAGGGTCCGTGCCAGCTTGAAAAGTCACCGTCACGTCACCGCGACCACTGGAATCACTAGTAGATGACATGTATTGCACATTATCGATACCAGTCAGTCCCTGCTCAATAATCTGGATCACCGTATCCTGCACAGTTTGCGCGGAAGCACCGGGATAATTAACACCAATACTTACTGACGGCGGCGCAACTTCCGGATACTGTTCTATCGGCAATTTTGCAATCGAGAGCAAACCCGCCAACATAATGATGATGGAAATTACCCAGGCGAATACCGGGCGATCAATAAAGAACTTTGCCATGATTGATTACTCTCCGGTTTTAGTCGCGCTAGCTGCAACCGCTTTTGCGGGAGCACCCGGTTTTACTTTTTGCAAACCTTCCACAATCACCTGATCGCCAACTTCCAATCCGGTTAGCACCAACCATTGATCACCAACCGTGCGCGCTACCGTAATAGTGCGCAGCTCAACAACGCCATCTTTATTCACAATCATCGCTGTGGCATTACCGGTGCGATCACGCGTTACACCGCGTTGCGAAACCAATATGGCGTTAGTGCGGATACCTTCTTCCAGGGTGGTGCGTACAAACATGCCAGGCAGTAATAAACGATCTGGATTGGGAAATTGCGCGCGCAAAATAACGGTCCCGGTAGATTCATTCACACCCACCTCGGCAAATTGCAAACTACCTATATGCTCATAGGCTGTGCCATCCCCCAACAGTAAACGAACTTTGGCGGAATCCAGCGCGGCAACGCTGCCCTCCGCCATTTGACGGCGCAATTGCATAAGCTGTTCAGCTGATTGGGAAACATCGACATAGATTGGATCAAGTTGCTGGATTTCGGCTAAAACATCTGCCTGCCCCGCACTTACTAATGCCCCTTCAGTGACGTTGGACTTACCAATAACTCCGTCAATCGGCGCCAGTACACGGGTGTAGTCGAGGTTAATTTTGGCGGTAGTTACACCCGCCTTCGCCACTTGTACACTCGCCTTGGATTGCCCCAGGGTGGCCAACGCATCATCATATTCCTGCTGACTGATTGCTTTGATAGCTACCAGGTTTTTATAGCGCGACTCACGCGCAACGGCCGCGGCCAAATTAGCTTCTGCACGCGCCAACTCAGCCTTTGCACTGGTAAATGCAGCGTCATAACTCGCGGGATCTATTTGATACAAGGGCGTACCCGCCTTAATCACTGCCCCCTCGGTAAACAAACGCTTCTGGATAATTCCGCTCACCTGCGGGCGAACTTCTGCTTTGCGAAAAGCATTAGTGCGGCCCGGCAACTCAGCCTCAAGGGGAACATCCCCACGGGTCACCTCCACGACGCCCACCTCTACCGGCCCTCCCGCTGGCTTGGTGCTCTGGGTTTTGCCATCACAGGCCGACAACACCAAGCCCAAGAGGGATACCAGCAACACTGAGCTAAAGCGAATGCGAGACTTCATGATCAACTCCTGAGTACACAATATAAAAGGCACAATGAACATTTGTTCATTTTTATCCATGATAAAGTCAAACTGATAAAAAACCAGCAACTTTTCATTAATTAACGATTGTGAAAACCGGAGAAATAAGAGGAAAAAACTAAAGCAAGGGATTGAAACTAAAGGAAAACCCCTGGCTAGTCGCGCAGGAGTTTATTAAAGACATCGATCAGTTGGTTAATATCGACCGGCTTGGTCAGGTAATCAAAGAAACCCGCATTGCGACCGCGTTCAATATCGTAAGGCATGGCATTGGCAGACAGGCCTATCACTGGCACTTTACCGGTGGAAGGATCATTTTTGAGGACTGACAGGACTTCATAACCATCCATACCCGGCAGGTTAATATCCAGAATCACCAAGTCGGGATTGTTACTGCGCGCCTTATAAATCCCCAAAAAGGCCTCTTCAGCGACCTCCAGCTCCAACTGGGGATAACGCGCAAAAATTTGCTGCAACAGGCGAATATTGCTGGGATTGTCCTCTACATAGAGGACTTTGCATTTACGCTGCACCTGTAAAACAGCTGGGCTGTAATCCTTCTTGCTGCTCTGAGGCAAGGTCTCCACATTCCATTCAGCGGCTACCGGAAAATCCATCCAAAAAGTAGTGCCAACGCCTTCAGTACTGGAAAAGTCCAGCTTACCCTGCATCATCTCCACCAACTGTTTGGTGATAACCAGGCCCACACCCGAACCTTCAATATTGCTGTTTTCAGCGCTTAAGCGATTAAACGGCTGGAAGACTTCGCGCTGGCGCTGTAAGGGAATTCCGCGCCCGGTATCGCGTACACCTATACGCAACTTCTGATCTTCCTGCGCAACCAGGGTAACTTCAACTTCCCCACCCACGCGATTGTATTTCACCGCATTACTGAGCAAGTTCAGCAAGGCTTGTTTGCAGCGCACATGATCAGCGATGACATAGGTATTCGCGAAAGTAGCAACACTTGCTGCCAAACGAATACCGCGCGCATCCGCCTGGGTCTGAACCAAAGTAAAACACTCATCCAGCAAGCGCGACATCAATACCGGCTCCAGCGAAACCGTCATATTGCCCGATTCAATTTTGGCCAGATCCAACACATCATTAATCAACTGCAATAAATGTTCGCCAGCTTTGCGAATTTCGCGCACATTTTCAATTTGCTGGGATTTTAAATTACCGTCGTATTCAAACAATTGCGTGTAACCAAGAATGGCATTGAGCGGTGTGCGTAACTCATGGCTCATACTGGATAAAAACTCGGACTTTGCACGATTGGCTTTTTCTGCCTGTTCTTTTGCTTGCAATACACGCTCTTCAGCGCGTTTTACTTCGGTGATATCCATGTTGCTACCGGACATCATAATCGGCTGGCCTTTCTCGTTAAAAACCGCGCGCCCCCGACCACGCACCCAGCGAACCTCTCCCTTCACGCTGATCAGGCGATATTCCACATCAAAGGGCGCTCGCCCTGCCATGTGTTCTACCAAAGCGCTATCGAATTTGGATAAATCCTGCGGGTAAATATGGCGACGCCAAATTTTCAAACGATCCTCACCTTCTGTGAGTACATCATCCAGATCGTCGTAACCTAATAATTCCCAACAGCGATGGGAAAAATGGAAGCCACCTCGATCGGCATACCATTCCCAGATGCCGTCACTGGAAGCCTGGATAATCCGCACTTGCCGCGCCTCACTTTCACGCAGGGCCGCTTCCACTTTTTTAATTTCGGTGATATCGAAATTTACTCCCGACATCAAGGTCACCTGACCCGTTTCGTCGCGCAAAGAATCCGCACGCACTTGCGTCCAAATGTAATCGCCATACTTAGTTTTTATGCGATAGGAAACATCCATCGGTTTGCCACTGCGCAAATGCTGGCGAGTTGCTTCTACCGCAAATTCGCGATCATCAGGGTGAATATACATAAGCACTTTAGAGGCATCGCAGATATCCGATGCATCCTCCGGACCATAGCCAAGGCGCATCCAGAATCCGCCCGACCATTCAATATGCTGGCTGTGTAAATCCCACTCCCAAAACCCGTAGCCACTACCGTTAAAAATTCGCTGGAAGCGACCGACCGTTGAACGCAGCAATTCCAGGTCATCACTGTTTTGCAGGGCCGGGTTAAAACTGATGTGTTCAATCATGGGGTTGTGATTATTAGCCATGTAAAAATTACCCTGAAGAGAATAGCCCGACGATAACCCAGATTATTTGATTAAACAATCGCACCAGGCCTCGCTTTTCTACCGGCAAAAACGACAACAGCGCCCTGAGGCGCTGTTGAAGCAGTAGTTAGATGCAAAAGCCGTTACGGCATTTCATCAACTTCCGAGCCCTCTTTAGCCTTGGGCATTAAATCTTCTTTTGAGATTCCCAATGCGGCGGTAATGTTGGCACAAATATATACAGAAGAATAAGTACCAAACACGATACCGATAATCAATGCCAACGCAAAACCCTGCAGGGTTTCACCGGCGATGAAATACAAACAGAAGAGCACGATAAACACCGAGGCCGAGGTCATGATGGTACGACCGAGCGTTTGGGTAATCGAAATATTGATCACCTCATGCGGGTGCATTTTACGCATTACACGGAAGTTCTCGCGAATCCGGTCATAGATAACGATGGTATCGTTAATTGAGTAACCAACCAGCGCGAGAATCGCTGCCAATACAGTCAGATCAAAATCCCATTGGAAAACAGCAAAGAATCCAACAGTAACAATTACGTCGTGGATCAAACCAATAATTGCACCCACAGAAAATTTCCACTGGAATTGCACGGCAACATAAAGGAATACCAACGCAAACGCAGTAAGCAAACCCAAACCGCCCTGATCACGCAATTCATCACCAATTTGCGGCCCCACAAACTCACTGGAGCGTAATTGGATTTCCGCACCTGTTGCTTTTTTGATGTCGCCAATCAATTGCTTTAAATAAACAGATTCAATCGAGTTCTCTACAGTCACTAATGTTTTGCCATCGCGAACCTGATACTCCACACGACCATAAACTTCAGCCGGAAAAAGATTTTTCTGGCGTAAACTTTCTTCAGAAGCATTGCCAATCACCAACACATTGGAAAAACCTTCCAATTCACGTGATGGACGCTCAAGCCCTTCAAGGGCTGCACCTACACCGGCAATCTGACCAGTTAAAAGCTCTTTGGCTTTTTCCTGCATTTGATCCTGAGTGCGAATCATCACTTCCTGATCAGAACCAAACAATACCGCTACCGGGCTTTTCAGTTGTTCCTCTTCAAGCACATCGCGAATTTTTTCCAAATCCGCAGGACGATCCAACAAGAGCTCAAGCTGGGTACCACCGGTAAAATCCAGGCCCAACTTTAAGCCGTTAATCGCCAGCGCACCTATAGAGATCACCACAAAAATAATGGATAGTGCAGAGGTGTAATGTCTTACACCCATAAAATCGATAATTCGTAATTCCTTAGTCATAGCAGCGATCTCTTAAATCGAAATTTTTTGCAGGTTTTTACGACGACCATATACCAGGTTTGCCAGCGCACGGCTGCAGCTTACCGAAGCGTACATAGTAGTGATAATGCCGACAATCAACGTCACGGCGAAACCTTTAATCGGGCCGGTACCAATAGCAAACAAAATCACACCCACAATCAAGGTAGTCAGGTTGGCATCAAGGATGGTGATGAATGCGCGCTCATAACCGGCGTAAATTGCCTGTTGCGGCGAGGCACCATTTTTAAGCTCTTCGCGAATCCGCGAATGAATCAACACGTTGGCATCCACCGCCATACCGATGGTTAACACAATACCGGCAATACCGGGCAGAGTCAGGGTTGCTCCAAACATGGTGAGCATAGTGATCATCATCACCAGATTCAGTGCCAATGCGATGTTGGCAAAAATACCGAATACACGGTAAGCGATGATCATAAACAACACTACCAAACCGAATCCCCACAGGGTTGCATCAACACCGCGTTGAATGTTGTCAGCACCCAGTGATGGACCAATGGTGCGCTCTTCTACGAAATGCATCGGCGCAGCCAAAGCACCAGCACGCAATAATAATGCAAGCTCCGAAGCCTCTGCTGGGCTATCCAAACCAGTAATACGGAACTGCACGCCCAAAGCACTTTGAATAGTCGCAAGGCTAATTACTTTGCGTTCAACATATTGCGTGGTTTTTTCTACATCTTCGCCGGCAGCGTTTTTAACAGTTTGGGTACGCGTTTTATATTCAATAAACAAAATGCCCATGCCACGGCCAACATTGTTGCGCGTTACGCGGTGCATGTGAGTACCGCCGAGGCTATCCAGTGTAATGTTTACTTGCGGCTGATTGGTCTCGGGATCAAAACTGCTGGTTGCATTGGAAACGCGATCACCAGTCACAATGATTTGACGCTCCAGCTCGGCATTGCCACGCTGCATTTGCATCAACTCATCTTTGTAAGGGAAAGCCTCTTTATTAGATACCAGTGTTTCTGCTGAAGCGCCCAAACGGAATTCAAGGTTAGCGGTTTTACCGATGACGCGCTTGGCTTCCGCCGGGTCTTGAATACCGGCGAGCTGAACAATAATACGGTTGCGGCCCTGACGCTGAACAATAGGTTCAGACACACCCAGCTCGTTCACGCGGTTACGCAAGGTAATCAGGTTTTGGCTGAGTGCGTAGTCTTCAATTTCACGCACACCGGCTTCAGTGAAGTTGGCGTAAAAGGAAAACTCATTTTGTTCGTTATCAGGCGTAGTAAATACCAGCGTTGGGAAATCGCCTTTCAATAAAGTGATAGCTTCGTCACGTGCATCTGCAGAACGAAAACGCGCATGAATTTGGTTATCTTTCAACGCAGCTACACCGGCGTAACGCACTTTGGCTTTACGCATTTTTTCTTTCATATCGTCAGCGTTAATTTCCTGACGCTTGGCGACTGCAGAATCAGTATCAACCTCCAACAGGAAGTGCACACCACCCGCCAGGTCCAAACCCAGTTTTAACGGATTGGCGCCAATCGATTGCATCCAGGCTGGCGTAGTTGAAGCAGTGTTCAATGCAACCACATAACCATCACCCAGGGATTTTTGAATTATTTTTCTGGCAATCAGTTGCTGCTCTACATCGCGCACGCGCAAAGTTGCAGTCTTGGAATTTACTTCACCACCAAAAGCTTCAATGTTAGCCGCTTTCAATGCAGCCTCCATTTTCGCCAGCACCGGGGCATCAATGATCTTGGCACTGGAGTCGCCAGAGACCTGGATCGCCGGATCTGGCTTGTACATATTGGGAATTGAATAAATAGCGCCCACTACTGCGAAGAAAGCCAGCAGCAGGTATTTCCATAGAGGGTAGCGATTTAGCATAGGGGGTATTTAGCATTGCGCAACTTAACCACGCCTTCGCTGGTAAACAGGTGACCGTTGCGTGCATTGCGCGTTGGCATTACGCAGTCAAACATGTCCACACCACGACGCACAGCCTCTACTATATCGCCCGGTTTTCCCACACCCATTAGATAGCGCGGTTTATATTTGGGCATTTGCGGGGTTAAATTTTCCAGGATGCGCAGCATATCCTCTTTAGGCTCACCGACTGACAAACCGCCAATGGCATAGCCATCAAAACCAATCTCGGTCAGGCCGCGCAAAGATTCACCACGCAGGTTGTCATACATACCGCCCTGCACTATCCCGAACAATGCAGATGGATTATCACCATGGGCAACTTTGGAACGCTTGGCCCAGCGCAAGGACAACTCCATCGAATCACGCGCTTCATGGATAGTCGCAGGATATGGCGTGCACTCATCGAATATCATCACTATGTCCGACCCCAGATCGCGCTGTACCTGCATGGAGGTTTCCGGGTCGAGAAATACTTTACTGCCGTTAATCGGCGACTTGAAAGTCACACCTTCCTCAGTGATTTTGCGCAACTTACCCAAGCTGAAAACCTGAAAACCACCAGAGTCAGTCAGGATCGGGCCTTTCCACTGCATAAAATCATGGAGGTCGCCATGCGCTTTTACTACTTCTGTGCCGGGGCGCAACATTAAATGGAAGGTATTACCCAGAATAATATGCGCACCTATATCCTCTACATCACGCGGGGTCAGGCCTTTTACAGTGCCGTAGGTGCCCACTGGCATAAATGCCGGAGTCTCAACAGTACCGCGCGGGAATTTCAAACGACCACGACGTGCGCGCCCGGTTTGGCCATCCAATTCAAATTGCATAAAACACTGACCGGTTGCATCAGCACTGTTTACATCAGGACCAGCCTGACTTGGGTCGAGATCACTCACGATTCATTCTCTGATTGCATAGCGCCAACTTTTTGCAAAGCAGCGGCAGGATTGCGGGTAATAAACATGGCATCGCCATAACTGAAAAAGCGGTATTGCTGTGCAACCGCTTCTTGATAGGCGGCCATGGTAAAACGAAAACCGGCGCCAACATGCAGGGTCACAAACGCAATCTGCACTCCTTTGGCTTTCAGATCTGCCAACATCTGCTCGTCAAAATGCAGCCCGGCGGTAGGTGCAGCCACTGCACCCTGCTTTTCACCGTAGACGGTTTGGTAGCGCTCGCGATCTGCGGCAACGTCATCCCTATCTATATAAGGAGGCAGCGGCATATGACCGATACGCTCCAATACAGTTATCACCGGATCGCCGCCCAAAAACTCCCATTCGAAAAGCGCATCATGCCGCGCAACTAACCGTACTCGGGTTTCATCCTGCAAAATAACGATGGAATCTACCTTAGGCGCTTTACTGGCGCGGGTATGAGCCAGCACACGGCGATTATCCAGCACCCGCTCCACCAATATCTCTACCTGCCCGCCCGTAGCCTTCTGGCCGAACAGACGCGCGGGAATTACACGGGTATTGTTAAACACCATCAAATCGCCCGGCTCGATCAGGCTCAGCAAATCCGGAAATTGACCGTGGGTTAACTGGCCGTCAACGCCATCCAACTGCAATAACCGACTACCGCGCCGCTCTGAGGCTGGGGCACGGGCAATAAGTTCGTCGGGCAACTGGTAGTGGAAATCCTGGCGGCGCATAGCAAATAGGCAACTTGATGGGGTTGGCGTAAAAAAGGCCGGCAGGTTAACTCAATTTAAGGAAGTTGCAAAATTATGTATGGTGATAGTCATCTGGCAAGATCTAAGTAGATAATCTATCTCGCCAGTATTTTTGTATCCACGAGTTATATACAAGGGGGCGGCATGCTGCTAAAAGTTGGCCAATTGGCCAAGAAAGTTTGTTTAAGTGTGCGCACGCTACACCACTATGATGACATTGGCTTACTGTCACCTTCTGTTCGCAGCGAAGCTGGACACCGCCTCTACAACACATCTGATATTTCACGCCTGCATCGTATACAGGCGCTCAAACAGCTTGGCATTTCACTACAGAAAATTGCCGGACTTCTGCAGGATCACTCCACGCAATTACCCGATATTATCGCACAGCAAATTTTGAGACTTGATCAAGAAATAGAGCAAGCCGTCCAGCTGAAAACCAAGCTCCAGCTATTGCAGCGTAACCTGCACACCGGACACAAGCCAGACATAAACAATTGGCTCGACACATTAGCGCTCATGAACATCTACGAAAAATATTTAACCCCCGAAGAGATCGAAGCTATCAACCACTATGCAATAGCTGCCAGGCAGGAGCTGGAACGGGATTGGCCAGATATGGTTAAACAATTGCAACACTTTGTGGATCAAAAAATCCCACCAGGCAATAAGGAAGTACGCACTTTCATTATTCGCTGGACGGAAATGTTTGAGCGGCTGACAGGACATAACCCCAACCTGCTGCTAAAAGTCTACGCGATGTCGCGCAACGAAATAGCAATGCAGGTACAACGCGGCATTACACCACTGATGACGAAATATCTGGTGGAAGCTATGGGCCAATTGCATCGCCATATCTTCACGCAATATCTTTCGCCCGAACAGATGCAGCAACTAGATAAAAATCGCCAACGACACCAGGACACCTGGCCATCGCTAATTGAAACCCTACGCGAGAAAATGAACTCAGGGGTCAGCTCAACTAGCGACGAAGTCAAACCCTTAGCCCGTCAATGGAAAACACTTTACGAAAGCTCTGTTACCGGCGGCGATCCCGATATCACTGAACGATTGCGCCTGGCTTATGAGCGTGAGCCACTGCTGATCCAGGGTACCGGACTTGATCAGACGCTCTTCCAATTTATTCGCCAGGCAATAATGTCCCTGTAAGGGCTTGCACCTCACGTAACGTGAGGTTTTAAGGTAATGGAACCAGTTGAATTTCGGCTTACCTTAACTTGCAGGAACCTCTATGTACGAAACCATATCCGCTGTCATGCAACAACAATTTTGCACGGGCCAGCCGTTAGACACTCCCAAACCCAGCTCTCATGCTGTTGCCGGTTGGCGCGCCGTGCACCAGTTATTAGAACAGCCACCTATTTTTAGTGATCCGCTGGCACTACGAATTCTGGATGCTGCAAAAGCAGACCTGATGAATAAGTTAAACCTGCATAAAGACCCGCTTAGTACGGCCATGCGCGTTGCTATCGCGGTACGCAGCCGGCTAACTGAAGACGAACGAGCGAAATCTTTGCAAGCAGGCGCGACCCAGTACGTCATTCTAGGAGCAGGACTCGACACCTACGCCTATCGCAGCGAGTGCCAGAACGAGCATGTTTTTGAAGTTGACCTGCCCGCAACACAGGCAGCAAAACTGGCCAGGTTACGCCAATTGGGCATTAATCCCAGCTGCCCTGTTAGCTATGTAGCCTGCAACTTTGAAGAAAATACATTGGAAGAGTGTTTGCTGATGGCGGGTTTTGATAAAACCCAAAAAACCTTTGTTTCCTGGCTGGGGGTAGTCCCTTATCTGGATAACCTAGCAATCAATAACACCCTGAGGTGGGCGGCCTCTTGCGTAGCAGGCTCTACATTGACCTTCGATTATATTGTCACACCAGAAAAGTTGAGTGAGATGGAACAGCTCGCACTAAAGCTGCTCTCCGTCCAATTAGCGAAAGGCGGCGAGCCGCTAAAGAGCTTTTTTGATCCGTCATTACTTGCACAACAATTGATTAACTCAGGATTTTCATCCATTGAAGATATAGGGCCTGAATACCTCAATAACCGCTATCTTATCCAGCGCGAGGACAGGTTGCGCGTAGGCAATGTAACGCGAATGTTTAAAGCCGTTGTCTAACCCCAATACCCACGAAGAAAAGGAATCCTGTATGAAACCCAAAATGATTATCCCAATGCTGGTCTGTCACAATGCGGAAGCAGAACTTAACTTTTGCGTACAAGCCTTTGGCGCTAGCGAATTATCACGCCGCAATGAGCAAGATGGCAGCGTTATCCACGCCACACTGATGATTCATCAATCCCTGATAATGGTGCACTGTGAATTCCCCCTTTTGGCCAGCCGTGCACCGCAAAATGACGGCAGCTCGCCCGTAGTTACTTATCTTTACTGCGAAAACGTTGATGAAGTAATGGACAGAGCGATAGCTCTCGGAGCCAGGGCTATCATGCCTGCTGAAGATCAGCCGTGGGGAGACAGAGTAGGCCGCATCATAGATCCCGCTGGTCATGTGTGGAATATCGCCGCACGTATTTGAGAAACCGCAGCGGACACTCGTATTGTGCGAGTTTTAGCCGAAAGCACAAACCAGCACTGGATTTAAGGCCATCGGGTAAACCGCTTTTTGAGCAACTTGCTTACTTATTGAAAGATTTAAAGAAATTTCAAAATTAGTGTTTGACAGGCAGGCCTAAATCATTAAAATGCGCACCACTCGCCAGTGTGGCGGAATTGGTAGACGCACCGGATTCAAAATCCGGCGCCCTTAAAAGCGTGTCGGTTCGAGTCCGATATAAGCAGGTTGGGAACGAGCAAGCCAAAGCGATTATCGATGAAGCCGTACACTTTATGATGTCGATAACCATTGTGAATGACGGGACAGTGGTAAAAACGATTGGCGACGAAATAATGGCACGCTTTAGTGAAGGTTATCAGGCCTGTGAAGCCGCCATCGCGATCCAGCAACGCTGCATAAAAGAGCCTCATTTAAAAGATTTAGGCATCCGAATTGGTATCGCCTACGGCGATGTATTAATTACCCATAACGATGTATTTGGGGACAGAGTTAACGATGCCGCCTGCGTTGCTCACATCGCCCGCGCCAACCAAATTGTTATCACCCAATCGGTGGTAGATACCCTGGGCAATGCACTAAAACACGATTGCCAAATGTTTGACCGCATCAATATCAAGGGCGAAACCGAATACACCTTGATTTATCGCCTGGAATGGGAAAGCTCAGGTAAAGACAATCGCGCAACCATGGTGATGCCGATTCATGATGTCACCAGCTTTGTCGACAAATTTCAATTAATCCTCAACCTCAATGACCGCGATATTTTTTTGCTGCCCGAACAAACGCCCTACCACATCGGCCGCGACCCGGTTAAAGCACATTTGGTTGTTGAAAACGAATTAGCGTCACGTGAGCACTGCCATATTGAGTTTCGGCGGGGCAAGTATGTGCTCATCGACCACTCCACCAACGGCACTTATGTGTACCTGGAAGAGCAAAACCCCATTTATTTACGCCGTGAAGAATTACCCTTACAAGGCAAAGGCCAAATTACCTTAGGCCAAAAAATTGATTCCGCCTCCAGCTGCACCATTCGCTTCAAAGCTTAATTCTACCTATGAAAAAAACTGCATACACCCAAATTGCAAATCCGGAATTTGCAACACCAAGTTTGATACGTCGTTTCGCCGCCATGGTTTACGACACATTATTGTTGGCAGCAGTGAGTATTCTTTACGGCGCTATCGCCACTGGAATTAATATTGCGGTCAAAGGCGCACCTGCAACCGGTGAGCGAGTTAGTTGGGGCGCATTTGGAATTATTGTATTTATCGGCTGGATCTTAACCCTGGTTTATTTCTTTTGTTATTTTTGGAAAAAATCCGGACAAACGCTGGGGATGAAAACCTGGCGAATGAAAATGTACGATGCCAACAGCATGCAACTACCCAGTTATTCGCAATGTGCAATTCGCTGCTGCTGCGCACCTTTCTCGTTGCTGCTGTTTGGGATAGGTTACTGGATAATGTATTTGAGCCCAGAGCGCCAAACGCTGCATGACAAACTGAGCAGAACGCGGATCCTGCTGCAGGAAAAAGCAAAAAAATAACCACAAGGCACGCCAGCTAGCGCGCCCGATTCAGCAAATAAATCCCCAAGGCCACACAAAGTACTATAGGAATCATCACCGCAATTAATGGTGGAAATCCAAATACTAAACTGGACGGCCCCAACAGGTTTTGCAGCAATAAAAATACAATTCCAAACACTACGCCAGTAAAAATTCGCTGCCCCATCGTCACACTGCGCAAGGGACCAAAAATAAACGAAATCGCCACTAACACTAACGCAGCAGTAGCCAATGGCTGCAAGGTTTTTTGCCAGAAGGCAAGACTATAACTGCTGGAGGTCAAATTCTGCTTATTCAAATAATCAATGTAGTAATGCAAGTTGCGCAGTGAAATATCTTCCGGTGCCAACACCAGGATATTAAATAAATTTGGCGTAAGATTGGTTTCCCAACGACGAGAAGGGATAACCTCGTTACGAATTGAATCACCGGCTAAATAGGTAATGGAAATATCCTCCTCCTGCCAAAAATTATCCTGATAGGTTGCTTGCCGGGTAAAACTCGCTGACTCTAATTGATGTTGATCATTAAACTGGTAGCGCGTTAACCCATAAACAACGCCATTGGGCAGTACCGCATTTACATACATAAATTCGCCACCCTCGCGATTCCACATATTCTGCGGTGCCTTTTGTGTATGGTTATAACGCAAGAAATTGCGACGGTTATCTGCCATCTGCTCAGTGTAAGGCGCAACAAATTCACCCACGGTCATCGCAATTAAAATAAATACCAGCGCCGGACGAAGGGCCATCCAGGCAATTCGCTTTACTGACACTCCAGCCGCACGAATAATGGTCAACTCGCTGCTACTGGCAAGCAACCCCAAACCAGCAAGACACCCAATCAAACACGAATAGGGAATATAGTCATATAACCGGCGCGGCATGGTAAAAACCATGTACTTGAACGCTTCAAACGCAGTGTAATTTTCGGTGACCTTTTCCAATTGACTAATAAGGCCAAAAATAAAATCCAGCGCGAGAAATACCAGCAGGGTTAATGCAATAGCGGTAAATACCGTACGCGATACATAACGGGTAATTTTATGCATGAGCCACCTTCACTGGTCTGCTGCGCACTTGCATTAACGCTTGCCAATTCAACATAAATAACGCGATCACCAAAAAGGGTAAATGCACAATCCACAAGCCTAACCCGGGAGCCAAATCGCCTTCAGCAACCGCACCGCGAGCGTTAATCAAAAACGCCAGATAAAATACATAGATCAATATAGCCGGCAGCATTTTTAAATAGCGCCCCTGACGAGGGTTGGTTTTACTGAGCGGCACCGCCAACAGGGTTGCAATAAAAACCATCATCGGCATAGAGATACGCCATTGCAAGGTTGCCTGACTATCCGCATCTGTTGCACTTAATAGCTGCGCGGTAGTTTTTGCATCAGCCTCTCGCTCGAACTCTGCCACACTGGTGGTGGGTGGAAGATACCTGCCCCATTCAGCAAATTGAGTAACCTTAAATTCGCGTGTCCCTGGGCGCCCCTCGTAGCGATAACCTTGATGTAGCACCAGATAGCGCTGCCCATAATCACCGATATAAGCCTGCTCACCGGTTTTAGCCACTACCACAGAGGAAGCAGTATCTGAATCGCGCTGCGCAACAAAAACCTGATCCAGACGCTGATTATCATCGCTGACATTTTCCACATAGGTCATGACCTTGCCTTGCCCTATCGCCTGAAAACGCCCCTCCTGCAAACTTTCAAACTCACTGCGATTACGCTGTTCTGCCAGTGTCTGTTCGGTCATCTGCGCACCCGCAGGGCTCAACCAAAAACTAAATACCGCCACAACCGCCGCTACCAATGCAGCCGGAACAAGGGTCATACGTAACAGATGCCAATGGCTCATTCCGCACGCAGAAAGCACCACCATTTCACTTTCAATATACATGCGCCCATAGGCTAACAATATCGCCAAATAAAACCCCAATGGCAGGATCAACTCCAATAAATAAGGCATGCGAAAGGCAACAACCTTAAAAAGCACATCGACAGCTAACTTTCCTTCCGCCGCATCATCTAGGTAACGGCTGAAATTTTGTGTCAAAAAAATAATCAACAGAACTGTACTCACCGCCAAACAGGTGAGCAGTAAATCCCGAGAGAGGTAGCGAAAAATAATCAATGCGATAATTCCTGCAGATTAATATTCAAAAAATTATGTAGCCCCACTGTACAAAACCTAACCGAACCCAACCATAAGGCAAAGATCATCAACTACAATGGCATTACTGACTGGCGTTCAGCGACAGGGTTCCGCTTTTTAACCTAATTTCGCCGCCATAGTCGCTAAAAATTATGGCATTATCACGTACAACGCCCGATTTGTCTTGAGCGAATTATTGATCGCCCTACCCTCAAGGATTATCTATGACTCCTGCTTCCAGTTCCGCCAAAAAAGTTGTTAAAAAAACTGCTGAAAAAACCGCCAGCAAGAAAGCAGCAACCAGCACCAAATCATCCAGCATCCAGTTTTCCGCCAAAGTGATTGACCCGGTAAAACACACCACTCAATGTTTGGTCATTGCGGTTTACGAAGGACTTAAATTATCGCCAGCGGCAAGTAGTGTAGATGCAGCAGACGCCCATCAACTAACCGCATTATTAAAGCGCGAAGGCTTTCAAGGGAAAGCAGGACAAAGCTTGCTCCTGCTGAACCCCCAAGGTATTGCCGCCGAGCGACTGCTGGTATTGGGTTTTGGCAGCTTGAAAGATGGCAGCGTCACTGCAGATAACTTCCGTCGCTCTGCGCAAAAAATTGGCGAATCACTCAAACCAACGCCTTGCAGTGAAATTACCATCGCGCTGGACGAAGTTAGCGTTGCAGGCCAGGAAATTGATTGGCAAGCACGTCAAATCGCTGAGGGTCTGGGCCAATTGGAATATCGCGCTGACGGCCTGAAAAGCAAACCAACAGAGATCAGCCTGCAACTGAAAAAAGTATACCTGGGCACAGCTAAAAGCCAGGTCGCAAAAGCAACCAAGGGTTTGGATTTGGGTCATGCTATTGCCAAAGGTGTTAACTTTACCCGCAACCTGGGTGATTTACCGGGCAATATCTGTACACCAACCTATCTGGCCGAACAGGCAAAACAACTTGCCAAAGGCCAGACCAAACTCAGTGTCAATGTGCTTGAAGAAAAGCAGATGAAAGAATTGGGCATGGGCTCATTCTTATCAGTTGCTGCTGGCAGTGAGCAACCCGCCAAGCTGATTGTGCTTGAGTACAAAGGCGGCAACAAAAAAGATGCCCCCGTTGCGCTGGTCGGCAAAGGCATCACCTTTGACACCGGCGGTATTAGCCTCAAGCCTGGCCCAGCCATGGATGAAATGAAATATGACATGTGTGGAGCAGCAAGTGTTTTAGGTACCTTCCAGACCCTTGTTGAGCTGCAATTACCGATTAACGTGGTTGGAGTTATCGCCACCACCGAAAACATGCCGAGTGGTGCCGCGACCAAACCGGGTGATATCGTGACTTCCATGTCCGGCCTGACCATTGAAATCCTCAATACTGATGCCGAAGGTCGCCTGGTACTCTGTGATGCACTCACCTATACCGAACGTTTTAAACCTAAAGCGGTAGTAGATATAGCCACCCTGACTGGCGCCTGTGTGATTGCACTCGGCAACCATGCAACCGGTTTGTTCAGCAACAACGATGATCTCGCTAAATCCCTGCTGAAAGCCGGCGAAGAAAGTGCAGACCGCGCCTGGCAAATGCCACTGTGGGACGACTATCAAAAACAATTGGATAGCAATTTTGCTGATATCGCCAATATTGGCGGGCGTGAAGCCGGCAGTGTAACCGCCGCTTGCTTCCTGTCACGTTTCGCCAAAAAATTCGCCTGGGCGCATCTGGATATTGCTGGCACCGCCTGGCGCTCTGGCGGAGCCAAAGGTGCGACTGGTCGCCCGGTTCCGCTGCTTGTGCAATACCTTTTAAACCAGGCGTAATAGCGTGACTAAAGTTGATTTTTATGTTTTACCCGAAACAACCAGCGAAGCGCGCTGGTTGTTTGCATGTAAGCTGGCGGAAAAGGTTCAGCGCATGGGGATGCGCGTCTTAATTGCGGTAGATACTGAAGCGGATGCGCGGCAACTGGATGAATTACTCTGGACCTTCAAGCCGGAAAGCTTTGTACCCCATCAGTTGATTAACGGTAACAAACCGGCACCGGTGGAAATCACCTTTAATGAGCAGGCTGGCGATCATCAGGGTTTATTGCTTAACTTGAGCAGTACCATTCCTGCATTGTTCAGCCGATTTGAACGTGTTAGCGAAGTCGTAATCCAGGAGCCGCAAATGCTAGCCACTAGTCGCGAGCGCTACAGTTTTTATAAAAGTCGTGGATACCCGATAGAAACCCGCAAACTCTGAGAACCGGATACTTGTAAATATCATGGCCAATACGAATAAAACCAAAGCCGAAATGTTGCAGGAGCTTGAGTCCATCAAAGGACTTTTATTGGAAGAAGATGACATCCCGATTTTACAGGACGCCGAATTAATCAGTGAAGATTCCAACCACCCGGCACCGTCTGAAACCAAGCAACCCGCCTCACCTTACACAAGCCATGAGTCAGTACTGCCGGGCCAGGGTTCACTGTTTGAAGAAGCACACCATGCATCCCACACTCAAAAAACGGATCAGCACACGACTGCACACGGCACAGACCAGGATCACAAAAAACATGGTTTCGCATCGCACTTAAACAATCCCGCCCACTCGCACGCAACTCGCACACAAGTCAAAGCAACCGGCGAAAACCCTTTCCTACCCCAGCATATTCGCGAGCGCCTGCACGGCAACAATCCACCGCCTTTGTTTGAATATGAGGCAGCAAAAAAAATAATCAGCGCAACAAAAACGGTTGCCTCAAAAACCGGCAAGCCGCGTCAACAATTGGTTGATGATGTGCTCAGAAGCCTGATGCCGCAGGTCGAGCGCGAGTTGCGGCATAGACTCTTTGCGATGAGCGTTGACGATTTAGAGAGATTGCTCAACGAAGAGGAAGATTGAAAACCAAATCGCGCAACCACTAATTGCCGGCCGCAAGCTCGCGTGAGGTTTTCACTTTACCGAAGGCCCAAATGGCTACAAACACTAATACAACATTGGCGAGGAAAACCTGGTGATAACCAAAATAATCCGCCACTATCCCAACCATTAAACTGCTCAGCAAGTTACCGACGTGAGTGGTATTGGTATACAAACCTGAGGCAGCGCCAGAGCGCCCAGGCATTAAATCCTGAATTACCGATACCCCCAACCCCGCCAGTACACCAATAAATATTGCATTGCAGATTTGCAGTACAAACAAATGCCACAGCTGATTCGCAAAATACACGCCGACATATAACAGCAACGCTGCAATGCCCGCACAGCGAACCAGTGATATCAAACGAAAACGGCTCGCGTAGTGCCCCGCCAACAACATAAATGGCACTTCAAGGGCAGCTGTGGTTCCCATCACCCAACCCATCCATTGCGCATCTATCTGTAAATTATCTTTCAGGTGAATTGGCAAGCTAATTAGGTAGGCGTTATTAACACCCCAGAGCAACGAAAAGCCAATTGCACAAATCCATAGCGATTGTTTTACTGCAGGAGCCAAGGGTGCGAGGGCAAGTGACTCGCCAGACTCTGCCAACTGTTTTTGTTTTGCCGGCAAACGCGGCAACAATTTGAAACTGGAAATGGCAACCAGAATATACAGAACGGCTGCCACGCTATAGCTGACATCAAAACCCAAATTGGTTGCCAATAAAAATCCAACTGGTGGCCCCGCAACCCAGGCAAATGCAATTTGTGCACGCATGATGGCATTAAAAAGCGGGATACGTTCAGCAGGAATTTCGGCCTCTGCATAATCCAGGCTATAGGCCATAATCTGCGAAAACGACACCATCGACAGGCTCAACAAAAATATCGCGGTAAACGCCACCAACCAATAGTTACGCGAGAGCGCAAAAACCACGCAGGAAATACTCCCCAGCAAACAGAATAAGGCTACTAATGGGCGACGATCTGCCAGCTTGTCGGACCAATGCCCAATCCAATGGTTGTAAGCGATACTTGCAATGGCCAAACCAGCAAAAGCCCCACCGACCAACAGCGGGCGAACCTGAATTTCCTTGGCAAGAAATAAACTAAAGGTCGGCAATACCAGTGCACCTACCAGACCCAAGGTAAAAAAGAGCGCATAAATGCCCAGCGCCAAGGGCTTAAATAGCGGAGAAGACACAATAATGACCGTCTAAAGGAGGGAAATATCAGGCACGCATCATAGCCGAAACCGGTTTCTTTCTATATTGGCAGCGCAAGGTTTAATTATTCTTAACCCCTGCTATTGCGTATAATTCGCAGGATTCCTGCAAACCTGCGAGATTTGCCATGTACTGCATCAGCTTCCAGATTCAACCCAAGTTTGCCCGTGAGTTCGACCGGGCCGAGTTTTTGCGCCGGGTGCGCCCGGTACGATCCCCCGAAGTGGACGCCATTGAAGAAAAAGGCAAACTCTTCCTCAGCTTCAATTTCTTTACCGAGTTTCCCGCCCAATTGTGGCAGGAACTGCAGCAACCTCTGTTTGCCGACGCCGATTACGCGCCCAGGCTGGCACCTTTTTGCGTAGTAATTTGCGAGGATGAAAACGAAGATGAATGTCTGCTGCTTCACCACTTTGATAGCAGTGAAAAACTCGATTCGCTTTAATTTAATTTACTCTTTTGTTGTTCAGGTAATTCATGTCCACAATTAATTGGTTTCCCGGCCATATGCACAAAGCCCGCAAGGAAATTGCGGAAGTAATGCCACACGTGGATGTGGTGATAGAAGTGATCGACGCACGCATCCCTTTTTCCAGTGAAAACCCGCTGGTTCCCAGCCTGCGCGGCGATACACCATTGATTAAATTGTTGAATAAAGCCGATTTGGCAGATCCGGCAATCACCGCCCTGTGGGTGGAAAAAATGGAAGCGGAGAAAGGCGTTAAAGCCTTGCCCGTAAGCCAACAGCGCCCCGATCAAATTCGCAACTTGTTAAATGTGTGTACCAGCCTCGTGAGCGATCGACAAAAAGAAGTTCGCCCGGCGCGCGCGATGATCATGGGTATTCCCAACGTCGGTAAATCCACCATTATTAATACCCTGGCGGGTCGTGTAATTGCAAAAACCGGAAACGAAGCCGGCGTTACTAAAGCCCAGCAAAAAATCAAACTGGAAAACGGTATTTTATTAACCGACACTCCGGGATTTTTGTGGCCGAAACTCTCGCCCCCCTCTTGCGGTTATCGCCTGGCAATTACCGGAGCAATTAAAGATACGGTATTTGATTACGCCGATATCGCACTCTATGCCGCCGAATATTTATTAACAGCTTATCCGGATGCATTAAAAGCACGCTATGGATTAACTGATCTGCCAGAAACAGATTTGGAGTTGCTCGATGCAATTGGCTTTAAACGTGGTTGTACGCGCAAAGGTGGCGGTGTAGAAATCCAGAAAGTATCTGCGCTATTAATTAACGAATTGCGCTCAGGCTTGTTGGGGCCAATCAGCTGGGAAACTCCAGCAATGACAGAGGCAGAAGTTACCCAAGCCAAAGCCGATGATGAGAAAAAACGCTTGGAAAAAGAAGAAGCCGATCGAATTCGCAAGCTGAAAACCAAAAAAAATCGCCGCTAACTGCGGCGTTTTTTTGTCGATATGTTAGTTACATCAGAACCTTTTTACTGCGCAGTATCATTTACAACAGGCCAAGCGCAATTAAAGCAAGCTGCGCGCGTAATTAGCCAGCGCATGAGGCTCAGGATTACTAACCAACTCTGCCGGCAATTTTTTCACATGCCAAATGACCGTCCACTCCAGATGCTCACCCGTATTTAAGGTCACAGCAGCGCCCTGCTGCTTCATTTCAATAAACACATGCTCAACATGGGCAAACAATTCAATTTCACGTTCACCTTCGGCGATTGCCGAAGGTGGATTATCCACAAATTCCTTCATCAACAAATAGCCCTTGTCGACATAGGCAACCCAACCTTCTTTGCCATCCTGCATAATTTTATGGTGGTCAGTGCGGATTTTTTTCTTGTCGTAATCAAACCAGGTCAACTCATCGATTGCCTGAACATCAAGCGGGTAAAAAATCCCACTGATAGGGTCAGTATCACCGCGCGGATAAAACAAAGTGCCAGACGAAGGCAAACGTGTCACCTCTAAGGGGGCAACGCTTTTCTCGTGTTTGGAATGATTGAAAATTCTATAAGTAACTGCCACCCGGTCATCACCGGCCGGCATATAGGTCTTGCTGAATTGATAGCCGGTCTTGGGATCGATCTCACTGGTAAGCGTAACGCGATCGCCTTTAACACTCAGCTTATAAGGCTTGCTATCCAGCACATCAATGGGCGGCCATTGCCATTCCGCCTGCGGGCTGGACCAGAGTACCGTACCCCAATCGGTATTTTTATCAAAATCGACAATTGGCACCAACAGCTCATGCCCATCATATTTCAGTGAAGAGACCCGGCCAGCCACGTCCGGCATGATCTCCATACGCAAAGCACCTTGCTTGAGATATAACTTGCCTTTTTCCTGCTTACAAAATGCAGGAAGCTCGGATAGATCCTGATTGTCTTTGTTACACCCCAGGAGCGCCGTGCATAAGCTCAGGAGTGCAATCAGGGAATAGCATTTCAACATCGTGGATCTTGGCCCTCTGGCACTGGCAATAATTACCAGGAAAACTGACTTGCCCTACAGGCAACCGATTACAACGAACCAGCATGCAGCTGCTATTTCGTTATATTTACTCACCTTGGCAGTGTAACGGCTTTTAGTTCCATCGACCATTTAGCGGGCGGTAAAACCTAGTAAAGCAACGTAAATAACTTACGCTGGAACTCAATCGCTAAGGGGTCGCCCTTCCCTAGTGCAGTGAGAATGCCATTAAACGATTTGCGGGCTTCCCCCTCCGCAAAGTTGCGATCTTTGCGCAACACATGTAACAGATGTTCCAACGCAGGACGATGCTGCGCTTCCTGATGGAATTGCAATGCCAATTCATAGCGGATTTGTAAATCATCCGGTGTTGCTAAATACGCAGCTTCCAATGCAGCCAACTCGGGCGTTTTTGCAGCCTGCTTCATCAGCTCAATGCGCGATTGCAATTGCTCGTATAACGCATCCTGATCAGCCATTTTTATGGTCGATAAAATCGCTTCCGCGTTATCCACCCGATTTAATTCCAGATGACACTGCGCCATTAACAAATTGATAGCAACCAATTGCCCGGACAGATCATAGGCCTGACGCAACAGAGGTAATGCATCGGCAAAATTATTTTCTGCCATTAATGCCTGAGCCTCACTAAGCGGCGCTTCCCATGGCTTGGGCAAATATTTCGCCAGCACTTCGCGCACCTGAACTTCCGGCAGGGCACCGGCAAAACCATCCACCGGTTGCCCAGCTTTCATAATCATTACCGTGGGCAAACTGCGCACACCAAATTGCGCCCCGATCATTTGGGTTTGTGGATCATCGGCATTAACTTTCGCCAATAAAAAAGCGCCAGCGTATTCGTTGGCCAGCTTCTCCAGGATTGGCATTAAATTTTTACAAGGCGCACACCAGTCAGCCCAAAAATCAATCACCACCGGCCGATTAAACGACTCATCAATTAAATACTGCTGGGCGTTTTCCAGCGTAATATCAACAACAAACGGTTGCGAGCTATTCAGGTTATTTATCATGGTCGTTACTCCATCTCGCGCAAATGAATAGTGATGTTTTCGCTTGCCGAAGACACATAAGCAATAGTTTCAGTAATCGTTACAGTGAGGCTCATCGTTTTATCAGCCAGGGCAGCCAACTGCTGTAATTCATCTGCGGCGAAACAGTGTATTTCCACTTTGGGTAAGGCTCGGATTGCAGTGGCATTGGTTTTCCACCAGACATCCATACCGCGACCGTAGCTAAAGACTTTGACCGCTTGCGATTGACCTGAAGCTTTTTTCAAACGATCCGGTGCGGGTTGCCCAACCTCAATCCACTCAAGGATGGTACCGTTATCGTGTTTTAACCAGAGATCCGGCTCCTCCATCGAAGAAAGCCCCTTGGTAAAGGTTAAATTTTCCGCCGCGCGGTAACAAAAGGCTAGAATACGCACCATCATGCGCTCAATGGTTTCAGACGGATGCAGGGCGATAGTCAGATTAAAATCGCCATACACATTGCGATCCATATCCGACAAGGTCAGGTTCGCTTTATAAATCGTTGCTTTTTCGGCCACAGATGCCTCGCGCTAATAGTTAGCCTTTTAAACGGGATCGCAGTTTACCAAAATGCCAAGCACTTTTGATTTTACAACCACCACTTCCGGCCAAACCGCCGTAGATTTTCTCGCCGAAAAAACCGGGCTTCCCAAAGCGCGCATCAAAGATGCGATGAATAAGGGGGCCTGTTGGTGGACGGTAAAAGGCAAGCAACTGCGTTTACGTCGCGCCAGCAAAGATTTACTGGCAGGTACCCGTATACAACTGTATTACGATGAGCAGGTTCTAGCCCGCACACCCACTGCCGGGCAACTCATGCTCGACCAGGGACGCTACAGCATTTGGTACAAGCCCCATGGCATGTTAGCCCAGGGCTCGCAATGGGGTGACCATTGCAGCCTGCTGCGCTGGGTAGAGGTCGAGTGCAAACGCGAGTGCTTTCTCATTCATCGACTGGACGCAGATGCCGCAGGCTTAATGATGATTGCGCACGATTCCAAGGCTGCTGCCCTACTCTCACAACTGTTCCAAACTCGTGATTTAAAAAAATATTATCTGGCACAAATCACTGGCGAGCTGAACGTAACTGCACTGCGCATAGATCAGGCGCTGGATGACAAAGAATCCATCAGCATCGTCAATACATTGAAAATCAATGAAGATCACCAATCAACATTGGTAGAGGTATTAATTGAGACGGGACGCAAACACCAGATACGCCGCCATCTTTCCGGTATCGGTCATGCCATTATTGGAGACCGGCTCTACGGCAGTGCCAGTAAAACCCCACTACAGCTACTCGCCTATAAACTGGAGTTTCGCTGCCCTATCAGCAAACAAAACATCCAACTGGAACTGCCCAACGACTTACATTTGTAACAAGACCTTATTGTTCAAAAAAGATAGGCTGAACTGAATCTGGTAGCAGGATTAATGCATCCAAACTAAAAACAATTTTCCAGAAACATATCTCACTCTTGCCCGCCTCACACTGCTAAAGGGATTATCTATGAGCCTGCCATTCAACCCCGATGCTGAACGCATTGTCACATTGGATGTACTGAGGGGCTTCGCACTCTTCGGTATCCTCTATGCGCATATGATTTTCTGGTATGCCGGCGGCCCATTGCCAGAGGCAACTTACCAGCTCTACAAAGACCCTGGCAGCGGAATTGCCATGGGCATCTACATGATTTTTATCATTAGCAAGTTCTTTGCTATATTTTCATTTTTATTTGGCCTGAGCTTTTATATCCAGATAGACAAACTTGCACAGCGCCATCAGCCTGTTATTGCGCGTTTTGGCTGGCGCTTGGCAATACTCGGCGCTATCGGCCTATTGCATCATATTTTCTGGCGCGCCGATATTTTAACTATCTATGTCCCGCTCGGATTTTTACTCTTATTTTTTCGCAACCTGAGCAATAAAACCTTATTCATTGTGGGCTCACTACTGGTATTAAATATTCCCACCAAGTGCGCAGAACTAATTTCAATTCTAGTCCGCGATCAATTGCAATTGATTCAGGAAGATCACAAAGCCGCCGGAGCAGCTTATTATGAAATCATCAGTCAGGGTAATTTCTCTCAGATGATTCAGCACAATATCAATGCCATTTCAGAGAAACTGAATTACCAAGTCAATAGTGGTCGTGGTTTTATCACTTTTGGCTTCTTCTTATTGGGCATGCTCGCTGGGCGCATGCAATGGTTCTCTCGCATAGAGCTACACCACAGCCTGTTTAAGCAGGTTTTAAAAAGAAGCAGCTGGATTCTGTTCGCCACCCTTATCGCAGGAGCTATTTTGGGTGCTAGCAGTTTTATCCTGAAGATTGATTTCCAGAAGGCACCATTTGCCGGTTGGATAGGCGGATTTATTCTGGAATTTTTTAATGTCAGCCTGACGCTTATTTATATCACCAGTATCAGTTTATTAATGCTAAAACCAAAATGGGAGGCGCGTTTAAAGCCGTTAGCCAGTGTAGGCAAAATGGCGCTTACTACCTATTTGAGCCAATCGGTTATCGGTGTGTTTCTATTTTTTAACATTGGCCTTGGATTATTTACACTAACCAGCCCAGCCCAAAATGCGCTTTTATGCATTGCCATTTTCGGCATACAAATTTTTATTTGCCGCTGGTGGTTAAAACACTTCAGTTATGGCCCGGTGGAATGGTTGTGGCGTTCAGCAACAGATCTAAAATGGAAGCCCTTGATAAAAACGTCATTACCTGAACTAAAAACAGAATAAGCCAGTTAGTAGTTTATTAAACACCAGAAAGAAAAAATCCCCGTCGATCTTATCGGCGGGGATTTTTTATCAAACAACTAAATTCTTTAAACAGACAATTAATTACACTGGTTATTCAAAGCACAAGCTTTAACTGCATTGGAGAACGCGTAGCCAGTGACATTATCTTCCCAGGTAGACCAGGCCATAATACCGCGCAAATCCGGATAGGTTTTCGCAGGTTTATAGCCGGTACCACAATCGCCAGAGCGCAAGCAACGCATCGCCGCTTTCACGACAGTCGGGTTGGTGTAACCACTGCCTGCCGCAGTTGGTGCAGTAGATGCGGGCAAACCGATAATGATTTTGCTCGACGGCAAACCAAGGTAGTTCACGCCAGTGCTGCCAATTTGGAAGCCCTCAATCAACGCCTCAGTCCAGGCAACCAAACCATCTTGTGTGGCCGAGTTGTAGAACTGGCCATTTTTGCCTGGCATTGAACCAGTGTTGTAGTACTGCATTTGAATCCAGCTAATGTCATCACGCAGTGCATTGATCAATGGCAAGTACACACCCCAGTTGTATTGACCCAACCAGTTGCCCGGCAGGTTTGCACCAATGGTGTGTGCAGTTTCCGGAGCCATAGTCAGTAAGAAACCAGCTCCATAACGCGCTTTCAAACGCTTGATCGCACGCGCCAGATAATCTGCTGAATATTGCGGGCTAGTCAGATTAATTTGCGCATTCGGATTGGTGTGCAGACCTTTTTCAGTATCAATGTCGATACCATCCAAGCCGTACTGATCTTTAATCGCAATGAAAGAATTTACAAAACTGTCTTCTTGCGCCTGGTTGTTCAAGACGAATGTTGCATTAGCACCACCAATCGATAACAACACTTTTTTGCCTTGTGCTTTAGCAGCAGCAATTTGTTGAGCGGTTGGATTGTTTTGATAACCACCATCATTACTCAGGAACAACGAACCATCGGCATTAATTCTTGGGAAAGAAATATTCAGCACTGTGTAGTTTGGAATTGAAGTCATTTCCTCTAATGGCCAGTGCCAATTTTCCCAGTAACCAACCAGCTCTTTTCCTGTTGGTGGCGTTACTGAACTAACACTTGAACTGATCGCAGATGAAATACTTGAGCGTGATGATGAAGCTACCGAAGAAGGCGCAACACTGCTTGGTACAGAAGAGCTGGAACGAGACGTTGCGATGCTGGAAGAACTCACACCAGGGCAGTTACCACCCGCTGTCCATGCTTGCTGCCAGTAAGTTCCAGTACCAGGCGCATACGCCCAGGTAGCGGTTGACGAACACCAACCGGGAACCTGGCAGGTATAAACACCCCCCGCATTAGTAACCACCGCGCCCTGACCATAGCTGGTTCCAGCCACAAAGCTTGGGCACAAACCAATACTTGAGTTCACTGATGATGCGGCGCTAGTGGTAGGCGCGCTGCTTGGAGCTGCCGAACTGGGAGCCGATGAGCGAGCACTGGATGGAGCAGAACTTGGGGCCACCGAACTCGGTGCAACACTAGAGGTAGCACCATCACAAGCACCATTATCTGTCCAATGTTGCCATTGACCTGAAGAGGTGGTCGGGTTGTTGCCTTGGGTCCAGTAATTCGCTGTATATCCGCGATTCAAATGCTGGACTTTATTTCCCTGGGTATAAGTACTGGCGCTATTCCATTGCGGTAAGCCAGCGCAATTTACTGCAAACACTTCAGTTGATAACAGGGATGCGCCAAGCAGCGCTCCCAGTGGGATTATTTTATTCATCGAAGTTACCTATCCTTTCATTATCGTTAGTTAAGGAAATGGAACTGGCGAATACAGC
>JAGKWY010000144.1 GCA_021151625.1 Gammaproteobacteria bacterium
CCTGCATTATTAAACTCGATCAATTCCAATACACGTTTTACAAAAAATCCCGCCTTGAAATTCAGTCGCCCGAGGGCAAAGTGCTTAGCGTTATTGGCAAGCCACTGCCGGGCAAAACGGATGATGATGCGTTGTTTCAGTTGTGGAGCCAGGCGTGTTTATTGGAAGTTTTGTTTGATGAAATTAATGAGCGCGTGAAATTACCGCAGCGCGCGATTAATAGTATTGCGCATGTGATTGGCAGGATTGATGGGCATTTGAAGAAGCAGACGGCGATGTAGAAATTTGAAATGAAAACAGAGGCGGATTTTTTTCGCCTCTGTCCGATTAAATACTTTTATTAAATCGCCTTACTCATAAAACAGGCTGCTGATCCCCACCAGACAGATTAACAACCCCCTATAAACGCGTCGGCAGGCGAACTTTCACAAATAAAAACAAAATCATTAGTGGTTGCGCCTTGTAAACACACACAAACCCGCTTGCACTTATTGTCAATATGTCTGATATTATGATGTTTGAGGTTTTCGCCACGCTGAAAGGCTTGGCCAGGCCAAATTTATAACAATCAACGCTTCCTGGCCTTTTAGGGTATTTCTCACTTATTCCAATAGAACTAATCCAACGTGAAATATCGCTCCAGGAAATCAATCGGCTTTTAACATGTTAACGTTTTTTCGAAACGCCATACTCGCTTCATTAATAATGGTGCTTGTAACAGGGCTTGTTATTTATTTCGGAATTAGCAAGTCAACGATCAATACCTCTGTATTCCCTTCTCGCGATACTGAATTCCTGTGGATGTCTGCGGTAGAACCCAAGAAGCCGGCGACCCAAACAAAGGTAACCGTGGAGAATGAGGTAGGCACTATTGAATATGATTTTTTTCTGGATTCAGTAGAGCCATTTCCATACACGCATTACTCCATGTATTTTGTGGACCCTATTCAATCCTATGTGCAGGTAGACCTTAGTCGCTATTCAAAGATCTCATTTAAAATCCAATGCGACCCTAAAAATGTATTGCTCTTTGTTTTATTCAGCTTTGATGACAAAGTGACCGACTTGAATAATATGTCGACCCGGCGCGTGTCTTCTACTGCATTTTCGTGCGATAACCATTGGGCCGATATCAGTATTGATTTTGATAGCCTGGATACACCGCATTGGTGGTTAGGCCGATACGGATTTGAATTCAGCGATACCTCTTACCAACTCAACAAAACCATGGGCTTCGCCTGGGTAAATTCGTTGCAGAGCCCCATTAACACGCCATCCCACGTAAAGCTCACCGATATTAAACTGCAGGGCGCAGACTTGCGTTATCTGTATGGCGCCATAGCTTTCACCTTAATAGTGTGGATTCTATTTTTTATCTGGCAATTTCGTCGCTATATCACAGTTCTAACCCTGGAGCTGAAGGAAAAGGTTCGGCAAGACCAGCCCTTAATTGCTTATGCCAAATTGACTATAGAACCCCAGCGAGATAAGGAGAAAACCGGGCTATTACGTTATATGGCAACCGAATACGCCAATCCGGATTTAAGCCTTGAATTAGCCGCGACTGCATTGGGAATTAACCGAACTAAAATTAATGACATATTAAAAGATGAGCTTGGACTTACTTTTAGTACTTACCTAAACAAATTACGCCTGACGGAAGCGGCACGTTTATTATCCGAAAACGAAGAGGCTAACGTGTCGGAAATTGCTTATTCGGTAGGTTATAACAATGTTTCCTACTTCAGTAAGCTCTTTAAACAAGAGTACGGGTGCGTTCCCAAAACATTTAAAACCCTCTATCAAAAGAAGGACGAACCCGCTTAGTTTTTAATAATAAAAACATTGTTTATAAAAAAGGCCAAGTGAATCACACCTGGCCTTTTTTATTTTGTTTTCAGGAAAATTCTGCCCACTTTTTTTTGGGCAGGAATAACGCAGCATCTTAATTGATGCACATCACATTTTTCATTGTTACACGACATTCACACTGCAAAAAATTACAAGAAGCCTACGAATTTTTGCAGTTTTACAAAAAATCTTCCAAAAGTGCGGAAGCCCAGTCCGTTATTTCGCTACTTTCGCCTCACAAAAATAAAGTGGTGCCATTGTTTATCACCGTGTCGCCCTCTGCTATCGACCAATGAATGCAAATAACAAACCTATCCAATTCAATAGGTAAAAAAATCACAGTTGTTTCAAGGTATTTAGTGAAAAACCAATCGGGTCTAACTCCGCTGTGTCGGCGCTTTTTTGTAACAGGGTCGTTGAGGGGCGCTGTTTTTCCCCGGTCTTCGGACCGGGCACTTTTTACAGCAGAGTTGACCCGCAACACATATCTAGCGGAGATCAAAATGATTTCAAAAAAAAATGCCAGTCAAACACTGGCTAAGGTGTTGGCGCTCGGCGTTAGCACAGGACTGACCGCCTTTTCCCTCAATACATTTGCAGCCTGTACCTACACCATTGATAACCAATGGGGTAGCGGCTTTGTGGCGAGTATTACGGTAAAGAATGATACGGCGACCGCCGTGAATGGCTGGAGTGTAAATTGGCAATACGCCAGCAATCGCATCACTAATGGCTGGAATGCTAACTTCTCCGGTAGTAATCCCTACACCGCAACCAATATGAATTGGAATGGCAATATCGCGCCGGGCCAATCTGTTTCTTTCGGTTTTCAGGGTAATACCAATAGCGGTACTGTTGAGCGCCCAACGGTAAGCGGCTCCTTGTGTGGAGCTGCTCCAGCTACCTCATCATCTCGATCCAGCGTTGCCGTAACCTCTTCTAGCCTCTCAAGCGTTGCACCCAGTTCAACTCCTACAACTAGCAGCTCCCGTTCAAGCACACCAGCAACTTCATCTTCAGCTTCCAGCTTCTCCGTGCCGGCGAACAACTTTGCCCAAAACGGTGGTGTTGAGTCTGGTCTGACTAACTGGGGAACCACGGCGGGTACTGTCACTCGTTCTACTACCGACAAACACAGCGGTAGCGCGAGTGCATTAATTACTGGCCGTACAGCAGCGTGGAATGGTTTGACCTTCAACGTAGGTTCACTCACCAACGGCAACCAATACGAAGTTAACGTATGGGTGAAACTGGCCCCGGGTACTCCGGACAGCGTACTGACACTGACTGGCAAGCGTGTAGACGATAGTGATACCTCTACCTACAACGAATACACCCGTGTAGCTACTGTGACTGCATCGGCCAACGAATGGCGCCTGCTGGAAGGTTATTACACTCAATCCGGTTCAACTGCCTTCCAAAACTTCATCATCGAAGCCACTGATACCACCATCAGCTACTACGCCGATGATTTCGCCATTGGCGGTCAGGTAGTGCAAGTGCCAAGCAGCAGTTCACGCAGCTCCAGCAGCGCGGCATCCACCAAAAAATTTATTGGTAACATCACTACCTCAGGTAATGTGAGATCTGACTTTAACCGTTACTGGAATCAAATTACCGGTGAGAACGAAGGCAAATGGGGATCGGTTGAAGGTACTCGCGATGTGTACAACTGGGCACCAGTAGATCGTATCTATGCGTACGCACGTGCAAACAATATCCCGGTAAAAGCACACACCTTTGTGTGGGGCGCGCAATCTCCCTCCTGGATCAATAACCTGAGCGCGTCAGAAACTGCAGCGGAAATCGAAGAGTGGATTCGCGATTACTGCACCCGCTATCCAGACACTGCAATGATTGATGTAGTGAACGAAGCAGTGGCAGGTCACCAACCAGCGGGTTACGCGCAAAAAGCCTTTGGCAACAACTGGATTCAGCGTGTATTCCAATTGGCTCGCCAATATTGCCCCAACTCCATTTTGATTCTGAACGACTACAACAATATTCGTTGGCAGCACAATGAGTTCATTGCGCTCGCGAAAGCACAAGGCAACTACATAGACGCCGTTGGCTTACAAGCTCACGAATTGAAAGGTATGACAGCCGCGCAAGTGAAAACGGCGATCGACAATATTTGGAATCAAGTGGGCAAGCCAATTTACATTTCTGAATATGATATTGGCGATACCAATGATCAAGTTCAGTTGCAAAACTTCCAGGCGCACTTCCCGGTGTTCTGGGAGCACCCACACGTAAAAGGTATCACCATTTGGGGTTATGTGAACGGCAGAACCTGGATCGAAGGCTCAGGCCTGATTCAGGACAACGGCACACCGCGCCCTGCAATGACCTGGTTACTCAATAACTACATTAATAAGTAAGCGAACCTTTGTACGATTCACTCACGTAACAGTGAGTGAATCGCGCATTCGCTAAAAATTCTGTTCGTCATCGATAGTACTTTGCACGCATTAACTACACCGCCCAATCCGCAAGCAGCCACCAGTAATTGGGTTACTACTATTCGATAAGTAAAAAGCATAGGTTCGGTCAATAAAAATAAAAAATTCCAGAGAACTTTTAAAAATTACGGAGATGAAATGATGAATAAGCAAAAAAACTCCGCCAGATTATTACCACGGGTATTACGCAACACCTACGGTGTAATTGGCCTGGGCACAAGCCTGTTTATTTTATCCAACACTACATTTGCAGCCTGTACCTACACCATTGATAACCAATGGGGTAGCGGATTTGTAGCGAGCATTACAGTAAAAAATGATACGAGTGCAGCTGTCAATAACTGGAGTGTGAATTGGCAGTACGCCAACAATCGCATTACCAATAGCTGGAATGCCACGCTCTCCGGCAGCAATCCTTATACCGCAACTAATATTGGATGGAACGGCAATATTGCAGCGGGCCAATCCATTTCGTTTGGTTTCCAAGGAAATACCAACGGTGGCACTGTTGAGCGCCCAACCGTCAATGGCACATTGTGCGGCGCGGCAGTAAGCTCTTCTTCACAATCAAGTGTTGCAGTAACATCCTCAAGTCGATCCAGTGTTGCGCCCAGCTCTATTCCTTCCAGCAGCGCCATTCCTTCCAGCAGCGCCATTCCTTCCAGCAGTTCGCGCTCAAGCCTTGCAGCTTCTTCGGTAAATAATTCTGTTCCGGCAAATAATTTTGCACAAAATGGCGGAGTCGAAAGCGGATTAACTAATTGGGGAACGACGGCGGGAACAGTAACGCGTTCAACCGCCGATAAACGCAATGGCTCAGCAAGTGCGTTAATTACTGGCCGTACCGCCGCATGGAATGGATTAACGTTTAATGTGGGCTCGCTCACTACAGGCAATGAATACCAGGTAAATACCTGGGTGAAATTGGCTCCGGGAACACCGGATAGCGTAATTACTTTAACTGCAAAACGTGTAGATGATTCTGATTCGTCTACTTACAACGAGTACACACGTGTTGCGACTATCACTGCCTCTGCCAATGAATGGCGTTTACTGGAGGGTTATTACACGCAATCCGGTACCGCCTTCCAACATTTTATTATTGAAGCAACGGATACCACCATCAGCTACTACGCGGATGATTTCGCAATCGGTGGCCAAGTAGTAGCAGTAAGTAGTAGTTCGCGTAGTTCAAGTAGCAGTAGCACTGCACAAACCTGCGAATTAAAAGCACCACTCAAATGGACTTCTACCGGCCCGTTAATCAGCCCGAAAAACTCCGGTTGGGTTTCGATTAAAGATCCATCGGTAGTGAAATATAATGGCACTTATCATGTGTACGCGACTTACTACGATACTTCCTACAAATCCATGTACACCAGCTTCACTGATTGGAACGCCGCGCAACAATCTGCGCATATTTCAATGAATGGAAGTCGCGTTGGCAACTCGGTTGCACCACAAGTCTTTTTCTTCCGTCCACACAACAAATGGTATTTGATTACCCAATGGCCGGGCACTTATGCAACCACGGATGATATTCGCAACCCCAACTGGACAGCCAAACAAAAACTGTTGCAAGGCGAACCGAGCGGTGCGTTGGATTTCTGGGTAATTTGTAATGATACCCACTGCTATCTGTATTTCTCGCGTGATGATGGTGTCTTGTATGTATCCAAAACTACCATAGGCAATTTCCCCAACTTCTCCGGCTATTCCATTGTGATGGAAGACCATCGCGGCAATGGCAACCAATATTTATTTGAAGCGCCGAACGTTTACAAACTCGATGGCCAAAATAAATATTTGTTGATGGTTGAAGCCTGGCCGAGTGGCCCACGCATGTTCCGCTCCTGGACATCAAGCAGCCTTGATGGTCCATGGACCGCCTTGGCAGATACAGATTCAAATCCATTTGCGGGTAATAACAACGTGGAATGGCCGAGCGGAAAATGGGCAAACGGTATCAGCCACGGTGAATTGGTTCGTTCCGGTTACGATGAGCGTTTGACAGTTGATCCGTGTAATCTGGAATTCCTCTACCAGGGTCAAGCAGGTAATGGCTCAAGCTACGACACCATTCCTTACAAATTAGGCTTGTTACGGCTTAAAAAATAATTACTAAAAAATACTTTTCCTGCCCTGGAGTATCAGGGCGGGAAAATTTTTAACGTGAATTGCGCGGATGCAAGGTAGCTATTCATCGCTGTAGTAAAGACCATTACAAAAATAAGTATGGATTCGTCAGCAAACCCCGATTCGCCGCCGCAAACCCGAATCGTTTGCGGTTTTCTCTATTGTTCGCTAAGGACTTGAATTATGAATAAATCAAAAATTTTACCAGACGGCAATCTGCATAAAATTAAACACGCTCTCTTGAACTTTGGTATTGCGACGGCGATCACTACCGCTGCGCACACTGCTTCAGCGGCATGTACCTATCAAATCGATAATGAATGGTCGAATGGTTTCGTAGCCAGCATCGTTGTTAAAAATGATACCGGTGGTGCGGTTAATAACTGGAGCGTGAATTGGCAGTATGCCAATAACCGTATTACCAATAGCTGGAATACCAATTTATCGGGTAGCAATCCTTATACAGCAACCAACGTCGGCTGGAACGGTAGCATTGCAGCAGGCCAATCAGTTTCGTTTGGGTTTCAGGGAACTAAAAACGGCAATACTGCCGAGCGCCCGCAAATCAATGGAACCCTCTGTTCAGCGGCTCCAGTAAGTTCTGTCGCAAGTAGCTCGCCGGTCAGCTCAGTACGTTCGAGTTCATCAGTAGCCGTTGTGTCTTCAGCACGAATCAGTTCATCGGTTGCATTAAGTTCATCGTCGCGCGTCGCTTCATCTGTTCCGACAGGTGCTCGCAACGCTATTACAGTGCGTGCACTTGGCACAACAGCGACCGAATCCATCACTCTCAGCGTAGGTGGTACTGAGGTACAGTCATGGACGTTGAGCACCGTCATGACCAATTACACTGTAGAAACGGCTCTGGTTGGCGACGTGGTTGTGATCTTTGCCAATGATGATGGCGGCAATGCAGAT
>JAGKWY010000145.1 GCA_021151625.1 Gammaproteobacteria bacterium
GTAGTCGTAGGTCATTCCCTGGGGAATAAACGTTTCGCTATAAAATTCCGAATGTATCGCCATGGCTTCCAGTACATAGGCATTCCATTGCATTTCTCCGCGACGTGCGGCATTTTTTTCGCGCGCAAAATCGGGCAGGCGTTTTTTCCACTCGCTTAAAAATGGTGAAATTATGTTGTCTTTATTTGCCTTCACCGCAGTGATGATCGGTGTGATGTCGGTGGTTTTGTCGTGACTGGCAGTGCCTATTACAAAATAGGCTTTGATACTTTTTCCCGCGGCGATAGTGGCCGAAATGCGCACACCCAGGCGCTTGCCTGAACCCTTATCAGAACCGCTACCTGGGCTTTCGTTCTCTGCTGCATAGACATCCGTTGTTAAGGACACATTTAATTCGCCGGGCACCTGAATAAATATGCCCGGTGGCGATAAATCATTGCGGCTTGCCAGGGTGTTGCCAGTTTGTCGGCTCGGGTCTTTGGGTTGTGCTTGAAAGTGGCAGGCAACCAATCCAACTTCTGGGGTGTGGGTTATTGCGGGAGTGTATTGCACAGGCCATTGCGCTTCAGATGTTGCGCGATCCAGGCTAGCAACATAACGTGCAAGCAGGCTTTCTTCGTAGCGAATTTGTTGCGCGTGTTCGCTGTTATTGGTTAATTCAATTTCCACCAGGTATGCAGATACACCGCTGTTTAATGCGTGTGATGGGGCAACACTCAGCGTGCGACGGCACTGCAATTCTTTGAATGGATAATGAAAATTCGCGTAGCCAATACCAAATTCGCGCGTACATTCTGCCGGGTTGCGCGCGCGGCCATTCAGGCCAATTAATTGGATGGGCGGTTGATCGCCTTACCGCCGCGCGGGTAATTGTTGTTGCAGTGGCGACATAGCCACCGACCAATGCGCTGCTTTTTAGGAAACCCCTACGCGACCAACCCAATTTCTGCATGCTTTACTCTCCAACCACTAGATTATTGTTACCAACCACTAGATTATTGTTAATAGGTTTAGCTTAGAGAAAAGTGGAGTGCAGCCAATACGCTTATCTCCACCCAGACTGATACTATTTTGATGTGCTGGCTTAAATTTTGTTAAGAAAGCATCAATATAAGATAAGAATTCTATTTATCCTTACCTGCGTATTAATGGTTATATCGCCAGACCTCAATCCAGTCATACAGCGCTTCACCTTTTACTGTGTCTGCGGTAATCGGCCCGGCCCAGCTGGTGATATTGGAAGCCCAGATGGTCATGAGAATATTCTGTGGCAATCCGATCAGGTCCATGCGATCCACCCAGCGGTGATAAAGCACACCATCGATTAAGAATTTCGCTTCCGTTGGTGTCCACTCAATCGTGTAAACATGGAAGTCCTCATTAGAGTCAAACCCCAGGTCTTGCATGAGTGGATACTGGGTGGGTGTTGCCGGCATAGTGATCGGGGGCGTCAATGTGGGGCCGGTGTATACCATCGAATTAAATTGGATTTCGCGGGTATTTTTCCCCAGGCTTTCAATATCAAATTCATTCCAGTTATCCGCAGGCCAGGGGGTATAAATGGTGACTAATGCGGACACCACCGCTGACCCTTTTGCCAGTTTTGCGCGCGCGCTGACTCTGCCGTACTTGATGGTATCTACCGATCTCACTTCTGCGCCCAAATAAGGTTTCAGCTCACCGCCTGAGCTGGTGCCTGGCGGTGCATCGAGCAATTTAATTTTCATCATGCCATCGGCAACAGAAACCGTATCTGCTGAAAACATAGCAAGGTTTCCGCCCCATGAATGGGGCATAAGTTGCCAGCGACTGGAATCAAAATGATTAAAGTCGTCGCGGAAAACCAGGGTGAAATTTTCTGGCGCTGCGCTGCTCGCTGATGTACTGGAAGGTTCTGTGTTAGAAAGCGCTTTGCTTGAAGGCACACTACTTGAAAGCGCAGTACTTGAAGCAGGTGCCTTTGTTGATGAACCGGGATAAACACTGGATGCCGCCGTATTTTTGGTGGCGGATGTGCCGCCGCCGCAGGCACCCAGGCTGGCAATTAATGCGCTTATGAGCAGGATGTTATTTTTATGCATGATGATCTCTCTGGTGTATGGCTAAATCAGGTTTCAGCTTAGAGAGGAGATAGGGGGCACTAATACGATTATCTCCGCGATTGCTGATACTATTTTGACTGGTTGCAGGGGTGTAAGCTTTCAGTGTGGTCAATATAGGAATAGAATTGCTGAAGTCTGCGCTTAATCAGGATGTGAGCTTTTAACTGAATAGTCTTCTGGTGATCTATGAAAGCTGTCCTCGCCAAGCTGCCCCACACCGCTGAACACTCCTTCAAAGTGTATGAATTTATCGTGCCTTACTACCAAACGCCCTGGCATTTCCACCCGGAATATGAATTGGTATTGGTCACCAAAAGTCGGGGCAAAAAAATTATTGGCGATCATATTTCTGACTTTGAGGAAGGCGATTTATGTTTGCTAGGGCCCAACCTGCCGCACACTTATCACAATAATCCGGAATATTTTGCTGCCGATTCGGAACTGCAAGCAGAGTCCATTGTGATTCACTTTACCGCTGAGTCCTTAGGCAATGGTTTTTTCCAAATTCCAGAAATGAATTTAATTCGCGAGCTATTGGATAAAGCCGCACTCGGTTTACAAATTACCGGAACCACTGGTGCTAGCGTGGCTGAAAAGTTGTGCAAAATAATTACCACCAGTGGTGTACAGCGCATCATTTTATTGCTGGATATTCTGGATGAAATTGCCAAAAGCCACGACTATCACGTATTGGCCAGCGCCGGAATGATCGGTGAAAACACCAGCGATTCGGTACGCTTAAATACGGTGTTTGATTTTGTTATGCGCAATTTCAAAGAAAAAATCAGCCTGGACGATGTTGCCAATTTGGTAAACATGAGTGACTCGGCATTTTGTCGCTACTTTTATAAGCGCACCCAGAAAACTTTTTTTGAATTTTTAAATGAAACACGCATAGGTTACTCCTGCCGTTTGTTGTTGGATGGTACAAAAAGTGTTTCTGAAATTGCCTACAATAGCGGCTTCAATAATATTTCCCATTTCAATCGCCAGTTTCGCCAGATTAAAGGCGTGACACCTACCGAATATAAAAAAGAAATGATTAACCGCGGTACTGCACTGGATGTCAGCAACAGGGCGGTGTATTAATTGGGGCGGTGCATTAAATTTTATGTTTGCGTAAATCCCCTCACCGGTGGGTGAGGGGGTTATTAGGATTAGGGTGTGTAACGCCAGACTTCTACCCAATCATAAAGCGCTTCAGCATTCACGGTATCCCCGGTAATCGGTCCTGCCCAACTGGATGCATTGGATGCCCAAATGGTTAACAAAATATTTTGCGGCAAGCCAATTAAATCCATGCGATCCACCCAGCGGTGATAGACCACGCCATCAATTAAAAAGGTAGCTTCTTTCGGGGTCCATTCAATGGTGTATACATGGAAATCCTGGCTGGAATCAAAACCCAGTTGTTGCAGTGATGGGTACTGTGTGGGTGTTACCGATGCCGACGGTGGTGTGGTTAATTTGGGGCCAGTGTAGACCATGGAATTAAATTGAATTTCGCGCGGGTTTTTACCCAGGCTTTCAATATCAAATTCATTCCAGTTAGCGGCGGGCCAGGGCGTATAGATACTCACCAACGCCGATACCACACCTGAACCTTTGGCAAGTTTTGCACGCGCACTAACGCGGCCGTAAGCAATGGTATCGACAGAGCGAACCTCCGCACCCAGATAGGGTTTATTTTCACCGCCCACTTGTGTGCCCGCTGGTGCCGGGTTCAATTCTATTTTCATCATGCCGTTGGCGACAGATACGGTATTGGCGGAGAAGAGGGCGAGGTTGCCCGGCCATGAGTGGTTCATCAATTGCCAGCGGCTGCTGTTAAAGGAATTAAAGTCATCGTGGAATACCAGGCTGAAATTACCACTGGAACTACTGGCTGAAGATCTCACCGACGAGCGACTGGATGAAATCACACTGCTGGATGATGAACGTAGCGATGATGAGATGCGGGATGATGAGAGTTGCGATGAAGACGATGAGCTGCGCACGGCAGATGATGGCGTCGATGATGCGATTGAACTGGTCGCAGTTCCATTCGCACTAAATGCTGCAATGGTTGGAGTACCTGAACCATTCGCGCAAAAACCAAAATTAACCGAGCCGTTGGCAGCGATAGTTTTATTCCAGGCCAGTGGCGTGACCACCAGGCCGGCGAGGTTACCATTCCACAGATTATTAATTTGCGCACCGGTGGTGTTCAGGGTAATTGACCAGTTAGTTACTGGCGTATTGCCGGCTTTGATATCCACCTGCGCGCAGTAACCCGAGCCCCAGTTATTGTTGATACTGAGGGTTGCTTCGGTAGTACCCGACGTAATGGCGTTGGCGGCAGCTATGCTGGTTAGTAACGCATAAGCCAGGCCGAATTTGGCAAGGCTAATAGAAAGTGTCGTGTTCATGATTTGGTTCCAGGCTGAGGTCTGTTGCGAGCAACAGAATTGTTGTTATTAAAATAACTGTGACCTTGGTAACGGGTACGACACTCGGCATGTTGGAGAAAGTAGCGCGAGTGAATTCCATAATACTGGCGGAAACAGCTCTGATTATTGTTGGAAGCTGCTAGTACCTGTTTGTAATTGCGTTCAAGTTGTAATTGTGTTTGAGCGCATAAGCACAGGGAGTTTGCAGGCGGGAAATAGCAGCGTAAAGGAACAGTTTATGTATTTGCAGGAAGTGATACGCCCCCAAATAGCCTGTCAGGAGGGGTTTTGCGGCGGTTGGTTCAAAAAGTGTTCACGGTATTGTGTGGGAGTCATATCAGTAAATTTTTTGAAGAAACGATTAAACGCGGGCTTGCTGTTAAACCCCACCGCAGTGGCAATATCCATGACGTTTTGTTGTTCAGCATCGGCACTGCGCAAAATACGTTGCGCCTCCTCAACCCGCTGTTTGTTCACAAACTCATGGAAGTTTTGCTTGAAGTGGCGGTTGATGATGGTGGATACCACGCGCGTAGGCAGTTGTACCCGGCGGGAAAACTCCTCCAGTGTCAGGCGTGAATTGAGGAACAGCTTTTCTTCATCCATAGCTACACGCAAGCGTTCTATTTGTTCTGGCTTGATGGTTTCTTTCATTTCATCGTCAACCATCGGTGCCTGGTTTTCCCTGGGCGATTCAATCCCCTCGATGCTACTCATATTGAATAGGCTGTAAAACACCAATACGTTAATCAATATGCAAGTAACGTAATTGCCAATCACACCCATGGTGCCGCCCAGGTCGTAATAATGGGCGTAGCCAATTAAATGGGTGATAAAAATCCATAACCAGGCAAACAGGAATCCGCCAGTGAGCAACATCAACCAGCTGAGGTCGATGGTTTCGGTATTTGAGTAATTGTGCTTAATCAGCTTGCGGTACCTGAGCACCTGATAAAGACAGAGTGCGCCATAGATCACAGTGATACTTTTTTGCGCGTGCACAAACCAATTGAAGTTCCAGTCGTAGGTGCCGTAGATTTTAAAGTCCAGCGCCAGCCCATGTTTTATTTCCAGCGGGTGACGGTAATAAACAAAATACAAATAGAGTGGCGTGAGCAGGGTAGGGATCAGGTGCGCCAAGTCGCGGTGACTAAACGCGAAGTCTTTATAAATAATCGACTTGGTGTACCAATAAAGCATGGGGCCTTGCAAGAAAAAGGCAAAGGCAAACATAAAAAAGATATTGGGTGAAAACTCAAATACCTTAAAGCGAATGGCCTCGCCCCACAGAATTAAGGTGTGCAGGGCGATCATCCCGTTTAACAGTAAAAAACTGGCGAGTAATTGATGGCTGATTGGGCGCGAACCGCGATTCGCTAAAAACAGCACAGCGAGAATGGCGCACTCGCCGATGATCAGTATCAGTGCCAGATCGTGGATATTAAAGATCGGGGTATTCATAGCGTTGTTTTCTTATGTTGTCGCCAGGCGTTCTTATTTTTAGCGTTTGATTACCCTGGGCGGGAACTTATTGGGAAATTGGGCGCCGCGTGCCAATCAGCTGCTTATGTTAAAAAATGTATTTGTTAATAAAACCCGTATAAAAACAGAGAGCACAACAATAGAATGAATAAATCATACAAAGCAATAGGCTGTGTTGATTAAAATCAGTCTCTGTTGCCGCAAGGCTGCATAGGCGCAGTTAAAAACCTGCGCAAATTATGGGTACGGGGTGCAAATAATGATAATAAAACGTTTTATAAATCAACTGCTGCTAGTGGTTGTGGTGATTTTTTCCATTCCAGTTGACGCACAGCAAACGAAAATTCATTTTCTTAGCGGTACAGATAAAGACAACACCGTCAGCTGGGAATTTAAGGTCAATGGTGGGCGCAACAGCGGTGAGTGGAAAAGTATTGCCGTGCCATCGAATTGGGAAATGCAGGGTTTTGGCACTTATCACTACTGGAGCGATTGGCAAAAAGATAAAAATATTGCTCCCGATTCTGAAGGTCTATACCGCACGCGTTTCAGCGTTCCCAAAGACTGGCAGCAGCAAGATATTCGTATTGTCTTTGGCGGTGTGATGACCGATGCCGAAGTAAAGATTAATGGCCAATTGGTGGGGCCGGTACATCGCGGTGGTTTTTACCAGTTCAGTTATCCAATCAATAACTCTATCAATCTTGATGCGGAAAACCTGCTGGAAGTAAAGGTGAATCGCTATTCAGCAGATGAATCTATTAATCGTGCAGAACGCACCTCGGACTTTTGGTTGTTTAGTGGTATTTATCGCCCGGTATGGCTGGAAGCAAAACCCAAAGAACACATAGAGCGTTTCGCGGTAGACGCAAAACACACAGGCGCTATCAATATTCAGGTGTGGTTGAGTGAGCTTCTCACAGCTTCCCAGCTGCAAGCGCAAATAAAAACCCTGGATGGAAAGGTGGTAGGTAAATCTTTTTCGATTAGGGCTATTGCACATGGAAAGCCAGTTTCCATGTCTGCGCAGATCAAAAATATTATTCCCTGGAGCGCAGAAAATCCGCAGCGTTATCTTCTGGAATTACAATTAAAAGATGGCAAAAAGATTATTCATCAGGTTGAGCAGATCATTGGCTTTCGCACGGTGGAGTTGCGCAAGGGTGATGGCCTTTATGTCAACAATGTGAAGGTTCGTTTAAAAGGGTCTAATCGTCATTCTATTTGGCCGGATTCCGGGCGCACAACCAGCAAGGCCTTAAGTTACAGCGATGCGCGCTTGATGAAAGAAATGAATATGAATGCAGTGCGCATGTCTCATTATCCACCGGATCAACATTTTTTAGAGGTTGCTGATGAGTTGGGATTGTATGTCATTAATGAGTTAACCGGTTGGCAACAAGCTTACAGCACTGCAGCTGGTGAGCCTTTGGTTAAAGAGCTTATTCTGCGCGATCACAACCATCCTTCTATTATTATTTGGGCAAATGGCAATGAAGGTGGTTGGAATACGGAATTGGATGATGATTTCCAGTTGTGGGACTTACAACAACGTCCGGTTATTCATCCCTGGGGTTTATTTGGCGGAATTAATACCGCGCATTACGAACCGCTGAATTGCTGTGCGGGGCGATTCTTTAATGGTAACGATGTATTTATGCCGACAGAGTTCCTTCATGGTCTTTACGACGGTGGTGCGGGTGCAGGTTTAAATGATTGGTGGAATAAAATGCTGGCGAACCCACTCAATGCCGGGGGATTCATTTGGGCATTTGCCGACGAAGGTATTGTTCGTGCCGATCAAGGCGGGAAAATTGATGTTGCGGGA